>JAYURX010000419.1:0-6912 GCA_043755965.1 Flavobacterium sp.
ATTGAAAACCTTCAAAAACTTTTGAATATTACTTTGCTTCACAAGCATGGCTATAAAATATCCAATATTTCGAAACTGTCAGAGGATAAAATTCCTGAATTAGTCAACGACATTATCTCGGACAAGAGCTTTAAAAATCATGCGATAAGTTCCTTCAAAATGGCAATGATGAACTTCGACCAAGTCTTATTTCTAAATACTTATGACAAACTGCTTTCCGAAAAACCATTCCGAGAGATTTTTGCCGATATTTTGATACCTCTGTTAATTGAAATCGGATCTTTATGGCAAACAAATACAATTTCCATCGCACATGAACATTTTATTACTTATTTAATTAAACAGAAGTTATTGATTAATACCGAAAAGATACAGTATCAGGAAAACATCAAGAAAGACAAGATATTCGTTTTATACCTGCCTAAAAGTGAAATTCATGATTTGGGTCTATTGTACCTGAATTATGAAATTCAACTGCACGGCTATAAAACCATCTATCTGGGCGAAAATGTTCCCACCGCCAGCCTTCAGGATGTTAAAAAGTATTTTAACAATATAACTTATCTTTGTTATATGACGGTTGAACCTAATAAATCAGAAGTAAATGATTACATTAAAGAGGTGAAAAAAGAGGTTTTAGACAAATCGTCCAAACTATGGGTCATTGGCAGGGCTACTCAATTTATAGCATCCAACCAATCAGATGAAAAAATCACTATATTTAACTCAATCGAAAGGTTAGTTAATTTTTTATAATTGTTAAAATATTTTTTTATTGTTTAACTTTTTTTTACTTTTGTTAAACAAAATGAAAAAAGAAATCAAAATTATCGGTTCCGGATTTTCTTCTTTGGCCGCTGCGTGTTATCTTGCTCAGTCAGGTCACCATGTTACTGTTTACGAAAAAAATTCAACCATTGGTGGAAGAGCTCGTCAGTTGAAAAAAGACGGATTTACCTTTGACATTGGCCCAACGTGGTATTGGATGCCCGATGTATTTGAACGTTTCTTCGCTGATTTTGGCAAAAAACCTTCTGATTATTATGAACTGATAAAGCTCTCACCAGCCTATCAGGTTTATTTTGGTGTCAGGGATTTTGTAACAATAGCAGATAATCTTCCCGAGATAATTACGACTTTTGAATCTATAGAAAAGGATAGTGGTGATAAATTAGCTGACTTTATGGCTGAAGCCCAAAGCAACTACAATATTGCTATTAAGGATTTGGTTTATCGACCGGGAATTTCCCCTTTAGAATTGGTTACTTTAGAAACTGCAAAAAAAGTAAACCAGTTTTTTGGAAACATCTCGAAAGACATCCGAAGAAAATTTAAGAATCCTAAACTAATCCAAATCCTCGAATTCCCCGTACTTTTTCTTGGAGCAAAACCATCAGATACGCCATCTTTTTATAGTTTTATGAATTTTGCTGATTTTGGTTTGGGAACCTGGCATCCAAAAAATGGAATGTACAGCGTGATTTTGGCAATGGAGAAATTGGCCAAAGAACTTGGTGTGAAAATACATACCAACTCAAATATTGAAAAAATTAATGTTGATAATGGAAAAGCCAATGCTATAATCGTAAATGGCAAGATTGTATACGGAGATATAATTTTAAGCGGTGCCGATTATCATCATAGCGAAAGTTTGTTAGATAAAAAATATCGCGCTTATTCCGAAAACTATTGGCAGAATAGAACCTTTGCACCATCTTCGCTCCTATTCTATGTTGGTTTTGATAAAAAAATTGAAAATATTGAACATCATACCTTGTTTTTTGATGTGGATTTTGATGTACATGCTTCAGCTATTTATGACAATCCAAAATGGCCGGAAGAACCGCTATTCTACGCCAGCTTTCCTTCCATAACTGACAGAAATGCAGCGCCGGAAGGAAAAGAAGCCGGAATTTTTTTAATTCCGTTAGCACCTGGATTACATGATATTCCGGAGCTAAGAGAAGAATATTTCGAAAAAATAATTACACGATTTGAAAAACTGACACAACAATCTGTAAAAGAAAATATTATATTTAAAGAATCTTTTTGTGTAAATGATTTCATAAAAGAATACAATTCGTATAAAGGGAATGCATACGGTCTGGCCAATACGTTAATGCAAACCGCTTTTTTAAGACCTAAATTGAAAAGTAAAAAAGTGAAAAATCTCTTTTTTACCGGACAATTGACCGTTCCCGGACCCGGTGTTCCGCCGGCATTGATTTCCGGAAAACTGGTAGCAGAACTGATTCAAAAAAATATTTAATTTACTAAACATTATGAAATCCCTCTTTGATAAAATATCATTCGATTGTAGTAAGAACGTGACTAAATCCTACAGCACTTCTTTTTCGGCAGCCGTAAAAATGTTAGCGCCAAGCATTCGTCAGGACATTTACAATGTTTATGGATTTGTACGCTGTGCCGATGAAATTGTAGACACGTTTCATGACTATGACAAAGAAATCCTTTTTGAAATGTTTGAAAAAGATTTAGAAAGTGCTCTTCAGAAGAAAATAAGTTTGAATCCGGTGCTGAATTCCTTTCAGCATACTGTTCATAAATATGCTATTCCACAAACCATGATTACTGCTTTTATGAACAGCATGAAATTGGATTTATACAAAAAAGAATACACGACAATTGATGAATTTAATAATTACATTTATGGTTCGGCCGATGTGGTTGGTTTAATGTGCCTGAAAGTTTTTGTAAAGGGTGATGATAAGAAGTTTGCCGAATTAGAACATTCGGCAATGCGTTTGGGTTCGGCTTTTCAAAAAGTGAATTTCCTGAGGGATTTGAAAACTGATTATGAAGATTTAAACCGGACCTACTTCCCAAATACCGACTTATCCCGCCTGGACGAACATTCAAAAGATGCCATTATCAAAGAAATTGAAGCCGATTTCGAAGCAGGTTTTCAGGGAATTTTAAAATTGCCTTTGGAAGCAAAATTTGGAGTTTACACTGCTTATATCTATTACAAAAAGCTATTGTCAAAGTTAAAAAAAACACCTTCAATCGAAATCAAAAACACCAGAATTCGTGTTCCTGATTATCAAAAATTTGGAATTTTAGCGAAGTGCTATGTCAATTATCGATTGAATTTATTATAGAAATTATGCTTGTAAATATTTTAGTTTTCATCATTACGTTTTGCATCATGGAATTCATGGCGTGGTTTAGCCATAAATATATCATGCATGGTTTTCTTTGGAATCTTCACGCTGACCATCACAAGAAAGACCATGATTCCTGGTTTGAACGTAACGATACCTTTTTTATATTTTATGCCGTGGTGAGTATCGGTTTCTTTTTGCTTTGGCAAAATGACATTTTGGAAATTGGTTTAGCAATCGGAATCGGAATCTTTGCCTATGGTTTGGCTTATTTTATCGTTCATGATATTTTTATTCATCAAAGATTCAAACTGTTTAGGAATGCGGATAATCGTTATGCCAGAGCTGTCAGAAGAGCACATAAAATGCATCATAAGCATCTGAGAAAAGAAGATGGTGAATGTTTTGGGATGCTGGCTGTTCCGTTTAAATATTTTAAAAAATAAAAGGCGAGATAAATCTCGCCTTCCTATCAAAAATAAAGACGAGATAAATCTCGTCCTATTCAAAATTATTTCATTAGCTCTTGCAATGGCTTCAATTGTTCCAAATCAATATTGGAACTTTTCAATAGTGAAATCATGTTTAGGATGTTGTTGGGATTCATATCATCTCCTAGTATCCTAACCACGGCAAATCCGTTTTCTTTCTTTTTAGCAAAAAGGATGAACTCCTTGATATGATCTTCATCGCCAACAAAACTCACCGAAGCACCATCTTTACCAGAGCCCACTTTCATCAACTCCTGATACTTTTCATTCTTCAGCATTTGGGTCACTTTTTGACTTTCAACATCATATTGTGCTTTATTTGTTGAATCCAGTTTAAAAGCCAATATATTCATTCTATTAAATGACGCTAAAGCTGTTTTTTGCTCAGCTGACAGCTTAGTTTTATCTATGTTGATTATACTCGGAGAAACATCCAATGCTATGAATTCTTTCTTTTCAGAGTTTTCAACAAAATATTTTTGAAGCGTTGGTTCACTATTACAACCTGACAGAAGTAATGAAACCGATATGGCGAGGTAAAGTGCAATTCTCATGGCTTTTTATTTTGGCCCTTTAGGGCCTTTTGAACCTTTAGATGCTTTTTTTAAATCGTCTCCTCCTGGCAAATTCATTTTATCAGTCAGAACTGAAAGCTCGTTCAAATCAAAATCACCTAATAATGACATCAATACCGTTTCTTCCTTTCCTGAGCCTTCCACAAACATCATCAACTCTTTGATTTGTGATTCAGAAGCTCCGGATCTTACATAGATTTTAACGCTTTTACCTTTGTCATTTATTTTCATCAACTCTTCAAGCAATGATGATTTGATATATTTATCGGATGCCGATTTCATCTCGTCCGCTTTTTTGTCACTTTGCGTAACAAAAACCCTCAGGTTGTCTAACTTTTTTATCAGGTTCACATATTGCTGTGACTCTTTATCCTTTACTTCCATTTTGCTCAAAAGCGAAAACATTTTTTTGTTAACTACAACTGACGTTATCCCTTCCTGATCTTCAAATTTGTCAAAGACGCTTTGCGCAAAGAAGGTGTTTGCACTTAATACTAATACTAAACTTAAAATTAATTTTCTCATGATTTCTGATTGTTTACTTTTTAAAAATTCTGTTTTTTGATTGTTCATATTCGTTTAAATAATTCATACTTCCGATACCTTTATTTACGCTTTTCGAAATCATGTCCAAGGCTTTCTGTGTTTCCCTGAATGCCACTTCCGGATCATCATACGTTCCTAAATCCTCTGATTTTGGTTGATTATAATGATTGAATGTAAATAAGCTTACGCCAAGTAAAACAATAACTGAAGCAGCAACTGATAACCAAACTACGCGTTTGCGTTTGATAGTGTTTAGTGGAATCTTTGCGGGAACCCGAGGCTGCAAGCCGAATGGAGCGAAGCTAAATTGTTCTTGTTTTGCCTGAACGGCATACCCAAATATCGGTTTGTATTGTTCTAAATGCTGCGCAACATCTGAAGAAGCAAAGTAATCTTTCAATTCCTTTTCTTCTGCAATACTGGTTTCTGCCTCGAAGTATTTTTCTAGTAAATTTTCTACTCTATCCAATGCCATAATGATGTGTTTTTATCATTTTTTCTCTTATAACTTTTCGTGCTCTTGACAATGCCGTGCGTATGGCTTGTTCATTCATTTCTAAAACTATGCCTATTTCTTCAAACTCCATTTCTTCAATGTCTCTCATCTGAACAATTAGTTTTTGTTGTTCGGGCAAGTTATTCATTATTTTCTCAACCCATTTCCAAGTGTCGCTGTCTTCAACTTTTTGCTGTAAACTCGCTTCCCTATCTGTAAAATTATTGTGAACAATTTTCATGTTGCCCGCACGTTTGGATTTCAATTGGTCCAAACAATAATTCTTAGTCATTGTCATAGCTAGAGCTTCAACACTTTTATATTCGTCCAAACTCTCATTTCTGTTCCACAATTTTACCAAAACTTCCTGAGTGGCATCTTCTGCCTCTTCGGTGCTCACGAGTAATCGTTTCGCTACCCGAAAGAGCTTATCCTTAAAAGGATCTACAAGCTGCATAAACTTATGTTGGTTCATTGAAACTGATTTGGTTGGTTGGTTATAAGGGCAAGACGACACGCATATCTATTTGTTACAAACAAAATGAAATTATCATACTAAACTTCGTAAATTTACGTTTATTAAATAAAAGCTGCTATGAAATCGAAGATTACTGCGTCCGTTCGCCTTATCGGCTCGGGTCACGACCAAAAAACAATTTTAACGATGAGTAAAAAAATTGTTATCTCATTATTACTGCTAATCCTGTTTGTGCTACCCTTTAGTTGCTCAGATATGGATGACAACGCGGTTCCGACGAGTCTTGAAATAAAGGACTTTGTTTGGAAGGGCATGAATTTATACTATCTGTGGCAAGCCGATGTTCCCGATTTGGATGACGACAGATTTGACAATCAATCCCAATTGAATGCTTTTTTGGAAACCTTTGCCAGTCCGGAAGCTTTGTTCAATCATCTTCGTGTTGATCCTTCTATTGACAGATTTAGTGTAATTTACAGCGACTATACTGTTTTGGAAGGTGTTCTTTCGGGAAATACCTTAAACAACGGAGTAGATTATGGTCTGCGCTATAAGGCCGGAAGTACCACCGATATTTATGGTTGGGTTCGCTATATTATTCCAAATTCTGATGCTTCGGCAAAACCAATTTACAGGGGAAATATTTTTTATGCCATTAACGGAACGCCGTTAACCATTGATAATTATAAAACGCTGTTGGCTACTGATACGTACACAGTAAATTTTGCGAATTATGATGGTGGTGCCATTACACCAAATGGCGAATCATTGCTTTTAACCAAAACTAATCTGGCTGAAAATCCCATATTATTAAATACGGTTATCACTCAGGGAACGCACAATATTGGCTATTTAATGTACAACGGATTTTACCCCAGCTATGACAGCCAGTTGAATACGGCTTTTGGTTCTTTTGTCTCTCAGAATGTAACGGATTTGGTATTGGATTTGCGCTACAACTCCGGTGGCTCTGTTGCAACGGCAACCAAACTGGCAAGCATGATAACAGGACAATTTACGGGACAAGTGTTCTCCAAAGAACAATGGAATTCCAAAGCGCAGGCCTATTTTTTAGCCAATAATCCAGGTTCGTTGGAAAATAAATTTGTTTCCGGGTTAAACGGTTTGCAACTCAACAAAGTATATATATTGACCACGAAAGCTACAGCTTCGGCGAGCGAACTTGTTATAAATTGTTTGA
>JAYURX010000420.1:0-6911 GCA_043755965.1 Flavobacterium sp.
ACGGTTTTGCTCAACAGCAGTGTGAATTTTCCTCATGGTGTCGATGGCTTTATTCGCGTCATCCGTTGTGGCAAAAACTATCATACGGGCATATCGAACAGTAGAAAACAGGCGGCCTAAAGGATCAGAAGGCAGTCTTCCGGTAAAGTAAAGCCAGTCAACCGCTTTATTTAAGGCAAATTCAGCTGCAGCTCCCGCAAAAATAAAAAGTATGGTATCGCTCTTGCCCCAAATGGTTCTGACAATTGAGTTTTTTTCGACGAAGTATTGCATAGGTTACATTAGGGAAAAAGACTCTAATGCCAATTGCAGGAGAGCCTTTTTTTGTATTCAGTTCTTAAATTTTATTTTTAAGTGAAGCCATATCTATTACAAAACGATATTTTACATCGCTTTTCAGCATTCTCTCATAAGCTTCATTAATTTCCTGCATTTTGATTATTTCGATTTCAGAAACGATATTGTGTTCGCCACAAAAATCTAGCATTTCCTGAGTTTCGGCTATACCGCCAATTAATGAAGCGGCAACGGATTTTCTGCCCATAATCAGTGGCACTGTATTTAAAATTGGCTCTAGTCCGCCTAAATAACCCACTATAACGTGAGTTCCACTAATTGCTAATGTTGAAATATATGGATTGAGATCATGAACATAGGGAACCGTATCAATAATCAAATCAAATTTTCCGGCAACCGAAGCCATCTGAGCATCATCTGTAGAAATTATTACAGCGTCTGCACCTAAATCCTTTGCATCTTTTTCTTTGTCGGGTGTTCTTGAAAAAAGCGTTACATCGGCTCCCAATCCTTTAGCTAATTTTATTGCCATGTGACCTAATCCGCCTAATCCAACAACCGCAACTTTGCTTCCTTTGGTAACATTCCAATGGCGTAATGGAGACCACGTTGTAATTCCGGCACAAAGTAAGGGTGCCACTGCAGCCAAATCCAAATTCGCTGGAACTTTTAGAACGAAGTCTTCATCTACAACAATTTTTTCTGAATAACCGCCATGGGTAAATCCTCCTAAATGTTTGTCTTCTCCTCCATAAGTTCCGACCCATCCGTTTAAACAGTATTGTTCTAAATCCTGTTTGCAGCTGCTGCAAGTTCTACAAGAATCTACAAGGCAGCCCACAGCAGCGAAGTCTCCAACTTTAAGTTTGCTAACCTCATTCCCTACTTTGGTTACCTTGCCAACAATTTCGTGACCCGGAACTACAGGATAAGTTGTAAAACCCCAATCATTTCTTGCTGTATGTAAGTCGGAATGACAAACTCCGCAGTATAAAATCTCAATTTCAATATCTTTTGGCAATGCTTCTCTGCGCTCGATATTCATTTCTTTCAATGGTGCAGTGGTACTATCTGTCCCAAATGCCTTTACGTTTTGTGTTTCCATGTCATATTAGTTATTTACTTCAAATTTAATCTATTTTATTATAGCTAAGACACTTGAAAAATAATTTAAAGTAAAGTTAAAGTTGTTGTGTTTTGAAGTTTAGGTTTGTAATTTTAACCTAACAAATTATCATAATTATATTATGGATTGTAAAAGAAGCGAAAGACGGGAGTGTTTCGCTTTTTTTATGGTTGGAAATAAGGAACAAATAAGCAAATTCATCAAACTGAAAAATCTTGGCTTATTTTTTGTATTTGGAGGAAAAAAAATCACATGAAAAAGTTTCTCTTTATACTGCTCTTAACTTCCGGAGCTTATGCTCAACCAGAAGTGTTTAATGTTCAACACTATTGCGTAGATGTAAAACCCTTTAAAAAAGGAGATTGTGATATCTCCGGAAACGAATATTCCTTTGTGTTTTTAGATATTCAAAAGAAAGACCTAACCTTTTTTTTTACCAACACCAAACTCAAATATAAAATAACAGAATCTCATACAGAAGAAGCAAATCCTAATTTCACTTGGTATAATTTAATAAATGAAAAAGGGAAAATGGAGATGCGAATCAATAAACAAAAAACAAAGATTGAATTTATTGATGCTACTAACCATATCTATTTGACTGTCGGTAAATCTACTAAATCAGACTAGTCGAAACAATCACTAAGGTTTCGATTTAATACGTAGCTTTGTAAATGACAGATATAACTGCATCTATTTTCACTATGAAATCTCAAAGAATCAATCTCTCAAAACTTGCTGTCCTTGTTGGTATTTCACTAATTGTTTTGTGGATTGCGTTTGATTACTTTAAGAAATCGGGCATGCTACCTCAAAGTAATGAAACCATTAATGGCCAACTCATAAATCCAACCAACGACACGGTTTCGCGGAGAGACAGCATTGTTAACTATGGAATGGAATTATTAGGAACACCTTATGTTGAAGCTGGCTCTGACAAGAATGGATTTGACTGTTCAGGATTTATTTATCATGTTTTTAAGCATTTTAAAATTGAGGTTCCCCGAAGTTCACCACAATATAAAAATTTTGGAAAAGAGGTTCTAATTGAAAAGGTAAAGAAGGGAGATATACTAGTGTTTTTGAGTCCTACCAGTAATGTCATAGGGCATCTGGGTATCGTTACAAATCCAAAAGGAATGGAAAGTGAATTTATTCATTCCACTTCAGGTCGTGAAATGAAAGTGGTTATTTCAAGCCTTCAAGTAGAAGGTTACAAGCTTAGGTTTGTAAAAGCGATAAGCGTAATCAATTAAAAATACTCACAAGCATTTCTTTCAATAAAATTGCCTTGCGGCAGCGCATTAGCACAAACGCCTTTACTCTTTACATCAACATCGCGTAAAGGAATGCTTTTTGCTATAAATAAGGCCCTTAATTAAATGGATTAATACCTGAAACAAAATTGTTATAATTGGCTTCCCATATAGAGTAGTCACTCAATCCTACGTTACCATCTCCATCTAAATCTGAAGAGAAATAACCAGAATCAAAATTATTGTAATTAGATTCCCAAACGGAATAATCACTCAAGCCTATATTGCTATCCTGATCCAACTCACCCGAATAGAAAGCGAACACCCCAGCTTCTACTTCTACCATATTGGCACCTAAAGCATTGTTGGCAGCTGTTCTAAAATCATAAAGCAATGGTGTTGCATTAACTGTCTGAGTTGTTGAACTCCAAGTTTCAATAGTATTTCTGTGTTTTACCACTAAATAATAAGAACCATTTGGTAACGAAGTAAAGTTACAAACAGCAGTTCCATTCGTTTGTAACATAGCAGTAGTAGACCCGACAAGAACATTACTACTATTTCTTAATTGTAAAGTTATAGTATCAACATCTGTAGTACTTGTACCAATGCCTTGATTAGCCTTCACTGGACGCATAGCGTGTGTTAAAGTATCATAATAACCTTCAATATTAAATTTAACTGTTATTACAGTAGTGCAAGGTGAAATAGTTAGATTTAAGAATTCTGTATCACCACTTTCATTAATTCCACTATAAGTACCACTAGTAGTATAGGTTTGATTGTTTACTGACCAAGTATAAGAATCACAAGCTGTGGCCGAAGTTGTTTGTGGTGTTAGTGTAGTTACCGAAGCAATATTACTCGGAGATGAAACATTACCGGCAGCATCTTTGGCTTTTATTGTAAAGGCATATGTAGTCGAATAAGTCAAGCCAGAAACGGCAAAAGTTGTAGCTGCAGTTGTAGTACCCAATAACCCTCCATTTTTATAGACATCATACCCAGTCACTCCAATATTATCTGTAGCAGCAGTCCAAGACAAATCAGTTGTTCTTTGAGTAGTATTTGATGCCGTCAATGTTGGTGAAGTTGGTGAAGTAGCATCAGATATAATAACAACTGTATAATCTTCTACTTGTCCGTAAGAATAGGTTTCACAAGCCGTCGGGACTCCGTTGTATTTTAAAGAAACCCTCATACGAGTAGCACCCAACGATGCTGTAATCGGAACCGTAAAAGTACCCGAAACAGGAGTTGTAGTTGTTGCAGCTCTAGTATAAACCGTTTCACCAGCATCGGCAAAATCGCCATCAGCATTATAATCTATAAATACAGCGTAACCTTCAGGATAAACAGTTCCCGTCCAAGTAGGTGTTATAGTGATCGTATTACTACTCGATTGCTCTAAATTGGCGCTTATAGAAGTGAAATCTGTGTAACCTGTTCCTCCAGTTGATACATTATCAATGGTTCCAAGTTGCACTCTACCAATCAATTCATCAGTTACACTATTTCCTTGTGAGGTACAATAAGTAAAAGCAGTTGTTGTTAGCGATACTGTATTACTCGCAATAGAAATATTCCCTGAAGCATCCTTAGCTTTCACTGTAAAAGTATAAGTAGTTGAAGCTACTAAACCAGTTACAGCATATGTAGTTGCTGTAGTTGTCGAGCCTAATATCACCCCGTTTTTAAATACATCGTAACCCGTAACTGCTACATTATCGGTTGCCCCTGTCCAAGAAAGATTGGTTGTAGTTGAAGTAGTTCCTGAAGCATTTAAAACCGGTGCTGTTGGTGCTGTTGTATCTGGAGCTTGAGTTGTCACGTTGATTATATTACTGTCCACAGAAATATTACCCGCTGCATCTCTGGCTTTAACTTTAAAAGCATAGGTAGTCGAAGCTGTAAGTCCATTTACTGCATAAGTAGTAGCTGAAGTAGTAGAACCTAATAATGCTCCATCTTTATATACATCATAACCAGTTACTGCTACGTTATCAGTAGCGCCAGTCCAAGATAAGTTAGTTGTGGTTGAAGTAGTGCCAGATGCACTCAATGTTGGGGCAGTTGGGGCAGTTGTATCTGGTGCCAAAGTTGTTACATTTACTATATTACTAGCCACGGAAATATTTCCAGCAGCATCTTTAGCCCTAACCGTAAAGGCATATGTAGTCGAAGCTGTTAAGCCAGATACAGAGTAACTAGTAGCAGAAGTAGTAGAGCCTAACAAAACCCCATCTTTATATACATCATAGCCTGTTACAGCTACGTTATCAGTAGCACCAGTCCAAGATAAATTAGTCGTTGTCGTTGTGGTACCCGAAGCACTCAAAGTTGGGGCACTTGGGGCAGTTGTATCTACTCCTGTTATGGTAAAATTGGCATTAGAAACATCAAAGAAAATATGGTTGGTTCCTTTAACCATAATACGACAAGACGTACTTGGTGAATTTGGAATTGTTACAACCTCAGTTCCATCATTTGGAGTAGCTGCTAATAAGGTACTCCAAGTTGTTCCGCTGTCGGCAGAAAAAAGTATATCTACATTGGCACAATTTACACTATTAGTAGTAGTACCAGCTACATTCCATGTAATAGTTTGCGAAGTATTTGCTGAATATGTCACAGCTGTATTAGGCGAAGTTACTGAAAATGGACCTGCAGTAGCATTTACTGTTACAATCATATCGTCACTATTGTTGGCTGGACCTCCTATATGATTATCACGAACCGTTAATCTGAAGTTTAAAGTTCTAGCAACCGAAGGTAGTGCTTCAACTGTAATTTCTGTTCCGGCTGTCGTAGTAGCACCTGCTAAAACCGACGTCATTTTAGGAAAATAACGAATTGGAGACGCACTAGGATTATAAGAACGGAAGTTCACCCCACTGGTCTTTGTTGCACTTGGAACAGTCGAAGTATTTTGAGAATTCATTTGTTCCCAGTCATAGGTAAGAACATCGCTTCCATTGGTATCAGTACCAACTCCCGTTAACATAAACGGTGTACTCTTTGGTACAGTATAATCCAAACCTGCATTGGCTGTGGGTATAGCATTTCCTGTAGCGGTATTTACTTGACAAGTTGTTGTTTTAATATAATTAGTCACCTGTTGAATACTTATAGCATGAAAATAAGCGTCAGAATGAGGCTGTACATCCAAAGAAGTAATTCCAGCATAACCCATTATTGTTGAGCCAGAACCTGGTTCCATTTGCACTCCAGTTCCTTCATTGCTGTGCGTAAAAGTATGGTTGGCACCAAACTGATGCCCCATTTCGTGAGCTACATAATCAATATCAAAGTTATCTCCTTGAGGAATTCCATCATTTGGTGATGTGAAACCACTTCCTTTGTTTTCATCAGTTGTACTTGATGTATCATCAACACAAACACAACCAATACAACCGGCGTTTCCTCCACCTCCACTAGCTCCAAAAAGATGGCCAATATCGTAGGCAGCATTTCCAATAGTGTTGGTTAAATTATTTTGTAATTCGGTATTCCATGCTCCTGCAGCTCCTGTAGAGGCAGCAGAATATGGGTCAGTAGCAGCATTGGTATAAATGAGTATATCATTATTCGCAATAAGGTTCATATGCACGCCGAATTCCATTTCGAAAACACCATTCACACGTGTCATAGAATTATTCATGGCAGCAAGGGCCAAAGCTTTTGTACCACCAAAATAAGTAGTGTACTCACCCGTAACTGATAGCGCTAATCGGTATGTTCGCAACATTGCGTCATCTGCATTAGGTCTGGCAGTTTCTCCAGGGTTTATTAAAGAAGCTTGTGCTGTGTTAATTACTTTACATTCAAATTTAGAAAGTGAAGCTACTTTATCAGCTTTGTTATATACTATATAAGTGCTTATATCTGTTGTATATGGCTCAATAAAAACCGCTGAACGGTCTGCATTTACCATCATACTCTCTAACCCTAACGGAGATATACTAAAATAGATAGTTGTTGCCGGATTGTCAATTCCTTGGCCAACATAGGATTTTATTTCCGGATATCTATTGGCTAAAGCCGGATCCATATTTGACCACTCCTTAATACTGAATCGTTCAAATTGACCTAATCCATTTGGGAATGAAACCACTTTATCCGAAAGCTTTGCAGAAGCTAAACGCTTTGGGGTGTTGAGCAACATCGCTTTCAGTTGATCAATATTTAAATTAAATAATTGGGGATTGGTAATTGCCTTTTTATTTTCAAAG
>JAYURX010000421.1:0-6905 GCA_043755965.1 Flavobacterium sp.
TCAAGATTTCTCCCGATGTGAATGAAATCTCAGAGCATGTGGATGCCATTAATCAAAGCAAATCGCAACAGCTTTTCAACAGAATCCGCGATGCCTTCAAAAAACAGGAGCAGCAAGCCGAAATATTGGTTAAACACAAAAATGAGTGTCCTTATCCTGTAATTATTTGCGGCGATATGAATAACAGTCCGTTTTCGTACGTGTACCGAAGCATCAAATCTGATTTACATGATTGTTTTGTCGAATCCGGAAATGGTTTTGGGCAAACCTATAGATTTAAATATTATCCTGCGCGGATTGATTATATTTTTGCCAGTAAAAAAATGAAAGTGAAGAGCTTTAGCACCTTTACCAAGTTTGAAAACTCCGATCATTTCCCGATTATGTCGCGGTTGAGTTTTGTAGAGTAATTAAAGCTCTTGCTTTTTCAAATACTCCAATGCATATCTTCCTTCATTGAATAATAAGTCCAGAACTGAAAGGTTGTTTAAATACCCATGTTTTTCACCAAAAACCTGTGTGTAGGATTCAAATGCTGCAGCATCTTTTTTACCATTGATTAGATTTCGGAAGTCGGTTTTGTCAGTCACGTCGTGGAAATATTCTGTAGTTTCCTCATAATCAAATTCTAAACGCAAACATTTAGAAACAATCGACATCGTTTCCAGATTTAAGTCCATCAAAAAGGTGTGTTTCTTTTGAAAAATCGGAGCGATATCATCTTCAAAATATTCAAAGAAAGGCGAAGTTCTGTAAGCGGCTTCAAGGGATTTGAAGTGTTGTTTTTGCCAATTGAAAGCAGTTTCCAATTTGACATCTTTAGTCCGTTGATGTGCTTCTTTGCTATGTTTTATAGGAACATTCAATAGCTGAATCCCATTCGGACTATAGATGTACATACGGTTTCTGTTGGTTTGCTTCTGAAAATTATCATCCATTTCAAACGTCACAACATCCGCTTTGGCAATCGCCACAAAATGACTGATTGACGGGAAGTAGCTTGGATGGATTAAGATGTTGTTCATGGTTTATGGTTTTATTCCGCTCTGCTCCATACAATTCGGCGCGCCTCGGGTGTTGTTTATGGTTAAAACTATAAACCACAAACTATAAACATTAAACTTTACTTGCTTTTCTTTTCTTCCAAAAATAATCTCCAACAAAATACAAGGCTAACAAACCAAGGAAATATTTAAAATAGGATTGTGGTTGGCCATCACCGTTAACGGTTGTGAATAATCGTTCCCAACGAACCTTATGAATTCCTTTTCCGTTGCTGTCCCAGCTCATCCAAATGAAAACAGGTTTTCCGACGATGTGATCTTGGGGAACATAACCCCAATAACGGCTATCTTCAGAGTTATGACGGTTGTCTCCCATCATCCAATAGTAGTTTTGTTCGAAAGTATAGGTTGTTGCTTTTTTGTTATCAATATAAATGTCATCGCCAACTACTTTTAAATCGTGTTTTTCGTAAACCGAAATCAATCGTTTATAGAAAGGAAGGGTTTTGAGATTTAACGCTACTGTTTTTCCGGCTTGTGGAATATAGATTGGACCAAAATTATCGGTATTCCAATTTGGATTGTGCGAAAAAATATTGGCTTCACCTTCTTTGGCAACTATTTGAGTAACCGATTTGATTCCGGTAACGCTTCTTAGTGTCTCGGCGCCAGCTTTAGTTAAAGCTCTTAAGTATAAAGTATCTCTTGCTTCCGTTTTAAAACCTGCACCATCAGTTGATCCAACCTGATTTAATAAATACTCAAAATCAAGGTCAGTATTATTCATGTCATACGTTACCGAATAAGAATACTGTGTTTTGGCTCTTTCCGGTAAAATCAGCTCTTTTCCGTTGATGTACACCGTTCCATTTTTTATTTGCAATGAATCGCCAGGCGTTCCCTGACAGCGTTTTACATAGTTTGATTTTTTATCTACTGGTTTCAGGATGCTTCTGCCCGAAGTATCGAAGAATTTATAAACGGTATCCGCCGGCCAGTTAAATACAACAATCTCGTTTTTTTCTATTTTTTCAAAACCCGGAAATCTGAAATAAGGCAATTGAGGCCAACTCAAATAGGACTTTGTTTTGATAAGCGGCAATGTATCGTGAACCATTGGTGCAGCCACTGTTGTCATTGGCACCCTTGCACCATAATGGAACTTACTCACAAAAAGAAAATCACCGATTAGCAATGATTTTTCCAAAGAGGAAGTCGGAATAGTATACGGTTGCATTACATACGTATGCACCAAAGTAGCCACAACCACAGCAAAAATTAAAGAACTTACAGTATCTCCCGTTTTTGTTTTGGCGGCCAGGCTTCTCTCACTAAGGTGTTTAACATCTTGTGTGTAATTGATATAATAAATATAAAGCCCACAAGTGAAAATCCCCAAATATGTATCAGCAGTGGAATTTTTACCAAAACTTCTAAGGGTTTCTACCCATACTACAGGAAACATAATCAGGTTAATAATCGGAATGAATAGGAGTATAGTCCACCACGTTGGCCTTCTAATAATTTTCATCAAAACGATGGAATTATACACAGGGACAAAAGCTTCCCAGGATTTTCTGCCTGCTTTTTCATATAATTTCCAGGTTCCTAATCCATGAATGATTTGGACTGCAAGAAAAAATATAAACCATTGATATAAAGACATGATGCTGATTTTAAAGTTTATAAGTGTATAAGTTTATCTATAATAGAATTTGTTACAGTTTTTGGAATTTGTTATTTTTTATTTGGAATTTAAATCAAGGACATCTTTCATCGAGAAAACACCCTTTTTGCCAATAATCCATTCGGCAGCAATGACGGCACCAAGCGCAAAGCCTTCACGGTTATGGGCTACATGCTTAATTTCGATAAAATCTACGTCAGAATTGTAAAATACGCTGTGTGTCCCGGGAACTTCATCGATTCGTTTTACATCGATAAAGACATCATCCTCTTTTGGGTTTTCGATAGACCAATTGTTTTTATCGGTATGATTGATGATCGCGTTTGCCAATGAAATGGCTGTTCCGCTTGGTTTATCCAGTTTTTGGGTATGATGAATTTCTTCCATTGAAACTTTGTAATCTTTGAATTTTGCCATCATCTTTGCCAGATAATCATTTAGTTCAAAGAATAAATTCACGCCCAGGCTAAAATTTGAACCATAAAGAAAGGCCGCGTCTTTTTCGTTGCAAAGTTTTTCTATTTGGTGGTAGTTTTCAAGCCAACCCGTAGTTCCTGAAATTACGGGAACTCCAAGGTTGATAGCAGTAGAGATATTTTCAACAGCAATATTAGGCGCACTAAAATCAATGGCAACATCAGCTTTTTCTAACCCATCAAAAGTATTAAATTCTTCTTTTTTCAACACAATTTCGTGACCTCTTTCCAAAGCAATTCTTTCAATTACCTTACCCATTTTACCATATCCTAATAATGCTATTTTCATCAGAATTTGTAATTAAAAGTTAGGCCAAAATTGGGTTTGTAGTTGATTTCATTTGGATAAACATCGGGTTGAAAAGACAATTTATCATTCACATTAAACTGTATCAAATGCGCATCAACATTGGCATCGACAATATTTAAAATATAAAAACCAACAGAAACCAACAACGATAAATCTCTGTTTCGTTGATAAAAACGTTGAGCTTGTATCAATCGGTTATCGTCAAGGTATTGAAATTCGTCATCATTAAATCCGGCTAATCTTCGTTTGTAGGCATCCCGATATTTATGGTAATTTTTATTGTTGTCAACATAAAAATAGAGACTGGTTCCAATGGCACCATACACAATCGGTATTTTCCAGTATTTCTTATTGTAGGCTTGTCCTAAACCCGGAAGAATGGCAGAATAAAAGGCCGCCTTTGTAGGTCGGAGCGGATCAATTTCTTTTAATTTTACGGTATCGGTTGCTTTGATAGCTTCGCCGATTTCCTGTGAAAAAATCGCTTGATTTCCAAATAGAAAAAAGAGTACTACTATGTAGAAAATCTTACTCACTAACCTTTTATTAGTTTGATAATTCGGTTAAAATCTTCTTCAGAGTGAAAAGGAATCGTAATTTTTCCTTTCCCGTTTCCGGCAATTTTTACGTCTATTTTGGAACCAAAGAAATTTACGAATGCTTTTTTCTGGTCATCGTCAACTTTGAATGAAGCCGTTTTTTTGGCCTTCGTTGCTGTAGGCTTAATGCTATCCTGATAATTTTTTACCAAAGCTTCTGTTTCACGAACCGAAAGATTCTGGCTTAAAATTTTTTGGTAAATGTCAGTTTGAACATCTTGATCTTCTATATTGATAATCGCACGACCATGTCCCATACTGATAAATCCATCTCTAATTCCGGTTTGAATGATTGGGTCTAACTTTAACAAACGTAAATAGTTAGCAATCGTAGAGCGTTTTTTTCCAACACGTTCGCTCATTTGTTCTTGAGTCAATTGGATTTCATCAATTAATCTTTGATACGAAAGCGCAATCTCAATTGGGTCTAAATCGTGACGTTGGATATTTTCTACCAAAGCCATTAACAACGACTCATTGTCATTGGCAATACGGATGTAAGCGGGAACAGTAGTCAAACCTACTAATCTGGAAGCACGCAAACGACGTTCTCCCGAAATCAATTGGTATTTATTGAAGTCTAATTTTCTAACCGTTATTGGTTGTATTAATCCTAATTCTTTTATTGAAGAGGCTAATTCTTGTAGCGAATCCTCATTAAAATTACTTCTCGGTTGAAATGGATTTATGGCAATTGCCTCAATATCCAATTCGATGATATTGCCCACCAGTTTGTCGGCATTTTTATCACCAATCGATTTAATATCATTCTCAGGATCTTTCAATAAGGCTGATAAACCTCTTCCTAATGCTTGTTTTTTTATAGCTTTTGCCATGGCTTAATTGCTGTTTTTCTTGATAATTTCCTGTGCTAAACTTAAGTAATTTGTAGCACCTCTGCTAGTAGCATCAAAGTTAATAATACTTTCGCCAAAACTTGGTGCTTCGCTTAATTTCACATTTCGTTGAATTATAGTTTTGAAAACCATATCGCTAAAATGTTTTTGCACTTCTTCAACCACCTGATTGGACAATCGCAAACGAGAGTCAAACATGGTTAACAAAAGTCCTTCGATATCCAAATCGGCGTTGTGTATTTTTTGAACACTTTTTATCGTGTTCAATAGTTTTCCTAAACCTTCCAAGGCAAAATATTCACATTGAATTGGGATAACCACACTATCGGCAGCTGTTAATGCATTTAAGGTTAGCAAACCCAAAGATGGCGCACAATCAATTAAGATATAATCATAATCATCTTTCACACTTTCCAATGCCTGTTTCAGCATGTACTCGCGGTTTTCTTTGTCAACTAATTCGATTTCAATGGCAACCAAATCAATATGCGAAGGAATTACCCAAACATTAGGTGCGCTGCAGGGAATAATTGCTTGCTCCGGGGTATTGCTGTGTTCCAGAATCTGATAGGTACCAATAGCTATGTTTTCTACGTCAATGCCCAAACCGGAACTAGCGTTAGCCTGTGGATCAGCATCAATTAAAAGTACTTTTTTTTCTAAAACTCCCAGTGATGCTGCAAGGTTTACAGAAGTTGTTGTTTTTCCAACACCGCCTTTTTGATTGGCAATAGCAATGATTTTACCCATTTAATTTTTAAAAATTTAGAGCCGTAAAAATACAATTAATTATGGCTTTGGCAACGGAATTTTGTTAACATTCTTGTAAAGTTTTGAGTAAGAGAAAAGAAGGAAGAGAAAAGAAAAAAGAAAAAAGACTTGATTGTATTTCGGATATTTCTATTTAAATTTCATCGTTATTACAAAATAATGTGGAATTTTGAATTTCTCCCAAAACCTTTCTGGCGCAACACCAGATTGTGCTACTTCACAATAGGAACTATAACCATCTTCAAGCTTTACTGGAGTAATTATAGCTAAAATTGGGAATTCTTCATTTAGAGGAACATCCGCAAATTTATTGATGCCTTGAAAATCTTTTAGTACATATTCTCCGTTCCCTTTTTGTAATTTAAAAGTTTGCTTGCAGCTCATTGTTGGCGTTTCAACTAATACTGTCATTTTATCGTTTTCTATTTTGGAGAAAAACTTGAATGATGTATATGTAGAATCAATTTTAAGATAGTCAACTAATTTCAAATCAATTAAATTTTTGGAACTAACAAGTTTTCCTTTTTTGTATTCTTTTAAGTTTACTTCGTAATATTTACCTACTATTTCAGGACTTTCAAAAGACAAGTTCTCAACTTCTATATTTTGAAAAGACATTAGGCTATTCAAATCTTCACTTTTAGAACCATATTCCACAACCATTTTTACAGTTTTTTGGCTGTAATTAATTTGAAACGAAAGCATTGAGAAAAGAATAAATAATTTAATTTTCATACTGTATTTTTAATATTGAAAAAAGTAAAAGTCAGAATGATATACTTCAATCTTACTCTAAACTTGTTTATTAAACGACATTTAACTGACCACTAAAAACTGACCACTGTACTCTTTTTATTTACTTCCTTTATTCTTAATCATCGTCTCAAGCATATCCCACATTTCCTGCGGAATTTTTTCAAGGATGTTGAATTGCCCTGCGCCTTGTAACCATTCGCCACCATCAATAACAATTACTTCACCATTGATATAGGCTGAGAAATCGGAAACTAAATAAGCTGCTAAATTGGCTAATTCCTGATGGTCACCAACACGTTTCAAAGGCACTTTCTTCGCCATATCAAATTTTTCGGCTAAATCGCCAGGCAATAATCTGTCCCAGGCACCTTTGGTCGGAAATGGTCCGGGAGCAATAGCATTCATTCGGATGCCATATTTTGCCCATTCTACAGCTAAACTTCTG
>JAYURX010000422.1:0-6898 GCA_043755965.1 Flavobacterium sp.
TTCCTGAACAGCATCTGTATTGGAAACCACATCATGATTTTTAAAAAACTGAATCGGTAGAAACGGAATTTGCTGTAGTGACTTTACAGCTTGTTTGTCCACTTTTAGAAAATCACAAAACTCCTGATACACCAAGTTGTTTTCATATTGAAAACGAAAAACTTTAAGCGCTATTTTTTCAAATTGCTTTTGGGAAGAAATGGTAAATATGTCTTGTGGATTTATCAAATTTAAAAGGTTCTGAAACTAGTTCAGAACAATGCAAAAGTAATGAAAATAAAAAAGCCCTAATCTCGTTTTTTGGAACTAGATTAGAGCTTTTTGGTATATTGAATAGTAATTATCTAATAACTAATTTTCTTGAAGCAGTTCTTCCTTCTTCAGTAATTTGAACGATATAAACACCAGCATGAAGAGCAGCTACGTTAACCGCATTGTCACTTGTTGAAGTGCTTAGAACTTTTTTACCTAATACGTCAAAAACAGTTACTGTTTTTTCAGCATTTGCAGAAGTCTCTATAAACAATGTTCCGTTTGTAACCGGGTTTGGATATACTCTTAAACCAGTGATTGAGTTTTGGTTAGTTCTTAATATTCCTGAAGTTACATACGCCCATGAATCTCCCATTCTTACTTCATCAATATCAATATTGCCAGTTCCAGTAGTAGCAGTTCCTGCTTGTCTGATTACTAGACTAGCAAGCTGAGTTGGAGCTACAGTTGTTCCTGTAACATTAGTAACTGTTGGAGTCCCTTCAGTTCCACCAATTGTTGGATTTACCCATAAACTTGCTGTATTGGTTCCAAAATCAAATTTAACGACTACAAAATATGTTGTACCCGCTGCATAATCAACACCAGTATATGTTGGAGAAGCAGTTCCTCCAGAACCGTTCAAAACGGCTAAATTAAAAGTTCCTGCAGCAGCACCTGCTCTAATATAAATTCTTCCATTAAAGCCAGTAACAGATGCACCAGCTGCAGTTCCGAACATTAAAAAATAGTTTCCAATAAGGTCTGTGTTAGGGGCTAAACCGGAAATGGTTGTGCCATCAGAATTAAAAGGAAGATTAATCAGTGCAGAATAATATGCAACGCCAGTTAATGGAGTTGCAGAAGCGAGATTTACGTCTTCGGTATTACCTGCTATAATTTGTGTTCTGTTACCTTGAGAAGTTAATCCTGTGTAATTAAGTGAACCAGCAGTAATAGTTTGTTGTCCCGGAGTTGCGCCGCTGTGTGTTGTCCAACCGTTAGCGTTTAGCGAACCAGTTCCTAAAAAAGGATCAGAAGCCTGAGCAAGTGAAAGAGATATTGTCAGTATAGACAATGATAAAGTGTAAAGTTTTTTCATCTTTTTATAAATTTATTAGCTTACAAATATACGCACAAATTTTATTTATAAAAAAAAAGAATGTAAAAAAATGATTAAAAAACGATTAATTTTCAGAAGGTATAATTATCTGACAATTAGTTTTCTAGTAGCAGTAGTGTCGCCCTCAGTAATTTTTATGATATAAACACCAGGAGGAATAGAAGCGATATTTAACTCGCGAGATGAAATAGTAGTTTGTAAAACTTTTTTTCCTAAAACATCAAATATCAATATCTCTTTATCCAAAGAAGTTTTTGAAGTAATGTAAATTTTACCGTTACTCACGGGATTTGGATAAAAACCCAAGCCATCAGCAGACTGCTTACCTTCTTGTGAAAAGCTCACAATAGAAAACAAAAGAAACGCGATTATTAAAAAGTAATTTTTTTTCATGACTTCAATTTGGTTACAACAAATATATAAAATATATTTCAAATAGCGTACCAAAAAAAAACATCCTGAAAGACTCAGGATGTTTTAACATTTATAACGAATTTTTTTTATTGTATCAGGTTAACTCCGCCAACGGTTGACCATGCTCCTGTAGTTATTGAGGCTCCAGTAGCGCTGGCGCTTAATGAGTATTGCCCTGTTGGGAAAGCAACACTTAAAGCTCCGGCTCCCGAGTACTGCGAAGTTCCATCATTAATTTTTACCGCAGTAAGTTTTATTTTATTTCCGTTAACTTGGTCTGTGTTAGTTCCCGCATCTTGAATTCTAACGGCTGTCGAATTGGCAGTAGTATATCCTGAAATTACAATATTAGTAAAATCGCCATTACCTTGTTTTTTGAATTGGATAGCATCATATTCCGCTGCTGAAGAACCTCCTTCAGTAACTGTTCCTGCAGCTCTAATCAATGTAATGTTTGAAATTACTGGCCAAAAAGCATTGTTATTGTTTGATGCTTCAATCTCCATTCCAAAATTACCTGTTCCAACTTGATATGCATACCAGTTAGAGTTATTTTGACCTTTCCATCCATCTTGCCAGTCAAATGAGTCATCATAATTTCCATAAGAAATCAAATTTGTAGCACTCACAGTTCCACCATAAAACTCATAACCGTCATCAGCTCCTTTATAGGAAACCAATTGGTCTAAAGTAGTTGCCGATCCCACAGAATAAAATGAAAAGCCATTCATTTCGCTGGTTCCGTCAGTGATCTTTTTTCCGGCATATTCGACTCTTACATAACGTAAAGTTCCACCGTTGTGAGCTGCATTTGTTCCACCATAGGTTAGGTTTAATCCATCTTCAGAAGTTTTTGTAGTCACACCTCCGGCACCATTTATTGGAGCATCGCCATACATGATGATACCGCCCCAAGAACCTGGTGTTGCAGAAGGCTCAGTCAAAACAATTGGTTGAGCAGCTGTTCCGTTCATGATTAATTTCCCTCCATTTTTTACAACTATAGCATCAACTCCATTCGCTGCATTTGCGGTGATAGTTGAACCGGCATCAAAAGTTACTGTAACTCCGTTTTCTATAGTTACAATTCCATTCAACGAATAATTACCATAAGCATAAGTTTGGTTTGTAGTAATTGATCCAGTTAATTCTCCTTCTACCGGTAAAACTGTTCCTTCATCATCATCAGATGAACAGCCAACAAATAATGTTGATAAAATAGTAAGAGTTAAAAATAAATTTTTCATTTTAAATTGTTTTTAAATTGTTTTGACAAAATTAACCCTAGTGTGTTTTTTAAATGTTTGGTTATCATTATTTAAAGGTTATCGGTTAATTATTTAATTGTAAAACCAATGTTTCTTTAATATGAACAAAAAAAGAACTCCTTGAAGTTCTTTTGATTTTTAGAATGTATAAGATAAGCTTGTTGAAAATCCGACACCTCTTTTGTAGCTTTCCAAAAGGAGTGAAGGTGCGTCAATACTAATCTGGCTGTTGTCTCCTAGTTCTCTTTTATAAGTTCGATTCAAAATGTTGTCTATTGAGAATTTAATGTCCCATTTTTTATTGATGTTACTTCCCCAAACAAGGTCCAGTTTGTGAAAAGGTTTTTCATAGATATGATCATTTCCTGCAACCCCAACGGCATAAATTCTTTCGCCATAAACATTATATACCAATGAAGCCGTGTTTTTCCAATTTGGATTTAAAAGGAATTCATATTTTAAATCAGAATTAACCAACCAACTAGATGCTCCTTGTAACTTTCTTTTTTCAAAAGTGTCAAAATAGCCATCACGGTTTTTGTTGACTGTGGCTTCTGTAATCATGAATGAAGTATTGGTTCCAAAGGAAAAACCTTCAAGATTTTTACTTAAACGGCTCAACTGAATAAGAAATTCGAACTCGGCACCAAAAAGAGTAGCGCTTTTATTGTTGAAATAAGTAATGGTTTGCCCGCTTCCCGTAGCACTTGCTTGAACAGTTCTTTCTATTGGATTGTCAATGTATTTAGTAAACAACGTACCGGCAAATAATTCATTTTTGGTTGGAAACAATTCAAATTTGACATCAACATTGTAATTTTGACTGTTTTCAATATTTGAGTTACCTCTTTCGGTTGTTCCGTCTGCGTTGATTAAGTTGATGTCTAAGCTTTCAAAAAGTACCGGTTTGGTATACGTTTTTGAGGCGGCTAAACGAAGATTGCCCTTGTCGTTAACGGCATACTTAAGATTGATAGAAGGTAAAATATACAAATTTTCGTCGGTCTTTTTTCTGTACGGATTGTTGATTGGATCTACAATCGATTTGTACTTGTACTCACGTAACGTATTCTCGGCTCTAAGACCAACATTTAACTCCAGTTTTTCAGAAAAATTAAATAAAAACTTAGTGTACAATGCATCGGCTCTTTGCAATACTTTAGTTTTCCATTCTGCAGATGATTGCTCCGTAAACGAAAGAAAGTTGCTGGCAATATCATCTTGAATAGCTTGGTCAATTTCATTTACCACTACGTTGTATGGCGTTGCGCCTGAATTTGGCACTCCAAATGTGAATCTAAATTTTGACACCATGTACTCTGCAAAACCATTATATCCAAAAGAGATTTTGTGTTTTTTGTCTTCGCTTTTGCCAAACTTATAGTTGTATTCTAAATTACCCGACATATGGTAATTGTTGTCAATATTGAAAAACTGACGCAATAAGTTGTTGCTACCATATTGAGTATTAATTTCGGTTTCGCTAATTTTCGTTCCTGTGATAAACTTTCTATCCGGTTGGCTGTATTTGGTTCGGGTAAATGACAAACCTCCTTTTACCGAATGCTTGTCGTCACTCGTGATTTTGTAGTTTCCAAAAAATTGATTGGCAAAATAATCCGATTGCTCGTATTGGTTTAATCGAATAAATTCATTCGGATTGTCTACCGCAGTTCTGGTATAACCTACTTGGTCTTGTATGAGATTTTCAGTTGACTTCAAATATAAAGTGTTGTATAATAACTTCATACGATCTGTTTTGTACTGTAAGCCAACTAATACTGATGATTGTGTCTGAAATTTGTACTCTTCTTTTACAAGATTATTGTCATAAATACCTTGACCTTGTGAAAATGTTCTGTCAACACCTTTTCGTACCTGATAAGTGTTGTCAAAGTTGGTCGCGAATATGTAGCTCAACTTGTTTTTTTCCTTACCCAAGTAAAATTTTCCCGAATGACTAACGCCGAAACTAGTGTTTAAAGGAGATGTGGTTTTTTTAACATTCCAACTCGATTTGTAGTCATTTTCAATTCTTCCGTTAGGAATAGCACCATAACCTAAAGGCAATTGACGTTCTTTTCCACCAAATCCAAAGAAGCTTTTGGTATTATCAGCATCGGTAGAAATTAAAAAATCGCTTCCGTTATTGTTGGTGGTGTAACCTACACCATAACTTATCTTGGTTTGATTTTCCTGTGTTTGACTTGTAATAACATCAATAGTAGCACCGGCAAAGTCACCATAAATATCAGGGTTGAAGGTTTTATAAACATCCATATAACCCACAACATCTGTCGGAAACTGATCTAAAGGAATTATTTTTTTGAATGGACTATTTGACGGAACAGCCAGGCCATTAAGTAATAAACTATTATAACGATCTTCCAATCCGCGGATAAATAAACCTTTTGATTCTACTTTAGTAATACCGGAGATTTTGGTAAGTCCTTCTTCTACATTTGAAACGCCTTTTCTCGACATTTCCTGAGCACCAATACTTTGCTTGATTTCAACCGCTTTTTTCTGTTCCAATAATAAGGCGGTTTCTTTTTCACGACTAACAGTATTTTGAATTACCACATCTTGTAATTGGTAACTTCCCGAGCCCAAAGCTTTGTTGATGGTAAGTGTTTCTCCTGCTTTTACTTCAATTCGCTCTTCAATACTTTCATAACCGACAAAACTGAATAGTATAGTGTAAGTTCCTGCTTCAACGGCTATAGTATATTTTCCGGTTTCATCCGTAGTAACTCCGATTGCTGTGCCTTTAATCATAACATTAGCAAAAGGTAAAGGTTCGTTGTTTAAATCTTTATCTGTTAATGTGCCGGTGATAGTTCCTTTGGTTTGAGCCAATCCGATAACATTGATAAGTAAAAAAGTAACAATTAATTTAAGTCTCATTTTGTAGTGTTTAATTTTGGTGCAAAGGAACTGCCGCATTGTAAAGAACGTGTTACTTCATTATTACTATTTTGTTCTGTAAGCATTACCAAATTGTTAACAGATTAAATTACTGTTAACTCCCGTTCGATTTATCAATTCATTTTGTATTATCTTTACATTTACATCCACAAAAACAATTGTGTCCACTTATGAAAAAAAAAGACATCAAGATTTTATTAGTAGATGATGAGCAGGATATCCTCGAAATTGTAGGATATAATCTTTCCCAGGAAGGCTACCAGATTGTAACTGCTAGCAATGGTAAAGAGGCAATTACAAAAGCCAAAAAAGAACTGCCGCAACTCATCATTATGGATGTGATGATGCCCGAAATGGATGGAATGGAAGCCTGCGAAAATATTCGAAAACTGCCGGAATTAAGCAATGTTATTATTACCTTTTTAACGGCACGAAGCGAAGATTATTCACAAGTTGCCGGATTTGATGCAGGTGCAGATGATTACATCACCAAACCAATCAAGCCAAAATTATTGGTAAGCAAAGTAAAAGCCCTGCTCCGTCGTTTAAAAAGTGACGAGCATGCCTCAGAAACACTCAATGTTGGCGGCATTGAAATCAACAGGGAAGAATATAAGATTATAAAGGACAATAAAGAAATCACATTGCCACGAAAGGAATTTGAATTGTTTTATCTTTTGGCCTCCAAACCAGGGAAAGTGTTCAAACGCGAAGAAATCTTGGATAAAGTCTGGGGTAATGAAGTCATCGTTGGCGGAAGAACTATTGATGTTCACATTAGAAAACTCCGCGAAAAAATTGGTGAGGAATTATTTAAAACCATTAAGGGGGTTGGCTATAAATTAGAAGTATAAATGAAAATGAATTTTAAGAAAACCTATGCGTTTGCTTTAGTCTCAACGTCTTATATTGC
>JAYURX010000423.1:0-2944 GCA_043755965.1 Flavobacterium sp.
GCTTTATAATTGTATCTTGGATTATTCCATGATGTTGGCGCAATA
The DNA here is from genome assembly GCA_043755965.1 of Flavobacterium sp. Lineage (GTDB taxonomy): Bacteria > Bacteroidota > Bacteroidia > Flavobacteriales > Flavobacteriaceae > Flavobacterium. Next base: position 46 of record JAYURX010000423.1, read on the forward strand.
AATCCGTCCCACAATATGCCCGGCACAAACATTATTGCTGCATTTTTTCTTAGGTCACCAGCTTCATATGAATTAACAAGGGTAAGAGATGGTGTGTTAAAGCCCCAACCCAAATCGGGTGTTCCTCTTGGTCCCTGTACATTTGTATAATCAACAAGGCCTTTGGTTAATGTTGCCTGAACTTCATAAATTGACTCTGTCCCATTTTCACCTACTTCTCTCCAAACATTAGCATAGTTAGGAAGTAAAGAATATTGCGCAGATGACATTACATCTCCCGACATAGTGTAGGCTTCCTGCCATTTTTCCTGATACAGATACGCTTTCGCTAATAGAGCCTGAGCGGCACCTTTACTTGCGCGCCCCAGATCATTTGCGGCATAAGTACTTTTGAGTGGTAATTTATCTATTGCATCTAATAGATCGGCTTCAATTTGAGTATAAGTTTCCTGTTTTGTTTTTCTAACGTATACTACATTATTGATTGCTTCAGAGTCGTTTATGTCAATTCTGGTTGTTACTAATGGTACGCCTCCAAAACATCTTACCAAGTCAAAATAAAATAAAGCCCTCAAAAATTTTACTTCTCCAATGTATCGGTTTTTTAATGATTCGTCAATAGTAAACTGATCCAGATAAAATAAGGCGGAATTTGCTCTACCAATGGCCTGGTATCTGCCTTCCCAAACGTCACTGAATGAAATATCAGTGGAAGAAAAAGTCAAATTATCCATTTTGCCTTTATCTGTGCCGGAATCGGTGGGCGTAGAACCTTTGTCTGCATCATCAGAAGTAATACTTGTTATTCCAATCCATGAGAAAGAATACATATTATAATCTAACTGTTTGCTGTAGACTCCATTAACTAACTGGATGGCATTATTGGGGTCACTTAAAAAATTATCTATTTCGATAACGTCATTAGGTTTTACATTCAAATCGTCTTCACAACCGGTTAAAGTCAATGCTGAAAGCAGCAATATTAGGAGTTTAGTATATACTATATTTTTCATATCAATCTTTTATTAAAAACTTACATTTAAACCAAATAAAAAGGTCTTATTAGTTGGATAGGCATCCAATTCTATTCCGGCTCCTCCCAATGGATTTGCATTGTCACCACCGGAAATCTCTGGCGAATACCCCGTATATTTAGTAAATAGGAAAGGATTAACTGCAGTTACATACATTCTGAATTTATCGATTTTTTCAAAAACCTTTGGTAAAGTGTAGCCTAAAGTGATGTTGTTAATTCTTAAATAAGCGCCATCTTCTACATAGTAAGTCGAAGGCCGTGGAACGTCGTTGAAAGGTGCCGGGTTTGACCCATTAGGTGTACTTGGTGTCCAGAAACTTTCCAAATAATCATACTCGATATTTTCTCCGCCAAATCGTTGGGCCTTTTTACCGTTGTAAACTTTATTCCCTCCAACTCCGTATGCATCAGCTGAAAAATCAAAGTTTTTATAATTTATCCCAAAGCTTAAACCGTAAGTGTAAGTAGGTAAATAAGAACCCGCAACCACTTTTTCATCACTGTACGTAAAGTTTCCATCGGCATTTTTTCCGGTAACCTGGTACACGTAAAAACTGCCTAAGGCTTCTCCTACTATAACTTGCTTGGTGGTATATCCATTACTTAACCCTCCTCCCACTAGTGTAGCGAAGAAACCATTGTCAACACTTAATAATTCATTTTTGTTGTACGAATAATTTCCCGAAACCCAGTAGCTCCAGTTATCATTTATTTTATTGTCCCACCTTAATGATAATTCAACACCTTTATTACTTACATCTCCAGTATTTACTACTGTCCTGGACTCTGATATAACATCGGGTGGATCTACCGGTAAAATTACATCTGAAGAAGTTCTGTCATACAAATCAATCGTTCCTGATAATTTATTTTTCAGAATCTTAAAATCGATACCAAAATCAAACTCCTTCATGGTTTCCCATGTTAAATTGGGGTCAACAGCATAGGGAACGTAACTACCCGGATTAATGCCCTGGTTGGAACCAAAAGCATAGTTTGCCCCAACTTGAAAAATTGGTATATTCAAAGCATTTAACGAATTGGCATTGCCAACTTCTCCATATCCACCACGAACTTTAAAATAATTAATGAATTTACTGTTTTTTAAAAATTCTTCTTGACTGACTATCCAGCCTCCTGAAATGGCCGGAAATATTCCCCATTTCTTATTATCCTGAAAAGTACTGATTCCTTCTCTTCTTACAGACGCCGTGAGCAAATACTTACCATTATATTCATATTCAATTCTTCCAAAATATGCTAGTGAAACCACAGGCGTTTCACGTCTATTTCTGACCACTGCTCCTGGAGCGGTTTCAGCGTTAAAAGAAGATAAATCTAAAGACCAATAGTTAGATTGAGAAGGTACATTGTATCTAGTTCCTTCTAAGTTTTCAATATTATTTTTAGAAGATTTTGACATACCAACAACTGCAGTCAAATCATGTTTGCCAAATGCTCTTTTAAATGTTAGATAATTATCCCAGTTGTATAAATAGGAATCGCTACGCTTTTGTATTAACGTATTATATCTAATTGGATTGGATCCAAAACTATCCTCGAAATCTTGTAAATCAGCGGTGGCATTTTGGGAAAGATAATTTTGATCATTTGGTATGAATGAAAATCCTTTGTAGTTGTTGTATGTCGCACCAAAATTGGAGGTATAGGTAAAATCTTTTGATACTTTAAGTTCGGCAGCAACAGATCCAAAAATGGTTACGTCTTTATTCTGATCATTAGTGTAAAATAATTGGGCCACGGGATTGCCGACATTGTTAAAACGGTCATTTCCGTTAATATCTATAAGGCCTGTAGTTGGGTTTCTTAGTGGCACTCCCCATCTTCCATTGTCAAAATAAA
>JAYURX010000424.1:0-6896 GCA_043755965.1 Flavobacterium sp.
ATCTTTATCTGACCGAAGAGCGAAGTCAACTGTTCAATATGTAATTTCCAAAGGAATCGATGCCAGCAGAATTTCCGGAAAAGGAATGGGAGAAACAGAACCAAAAGAAGTTTGTAAACCATGTACTGAATCTCAATATGCGCTAAACAGACGTTCAGAGTTCTTGATTGTAAAGTAGTAATTTACCAACTTTCTTATTAATATTTTAAAACCGTCTCGTTACTATAACGAGACGGTTTTTTGTTTATACAGGTACACCTTCTATTATAAGAGAAATGCCTTTAAAATAAGCGCATACTAGCTTCTCAGATTGTTTGCATGGTTTAATGGCTCTGATTACAAATACTTATCATTAGACAGATTGTAGAATAAATCATCTATGGGGAAAGAAATGGTCATTGAATTGTTATTAGAACTGCTGTTTGCAATAATAATAGTTTAATGCAATAATAGAAATAATCAAAAGATAGAGAGTTTATAATTCAGATGCACGATTGAGATTATACTAGAAGAAGAGCTCTTTGATATTGTCAGCGCTCCAGAGAAATATATTTTATGGAGGAAAGATCGTTGTTTTTGAAAACCATAATTCTAAATAAAAAATGAGTCCCGAAATTCGGGACTCATTTTTTATTTAAACTGTATTTACGAATACTAATTAATAACGATATCGTCAATCTGAACAGTCGTCGTAACTGTTGTTGTACCAACATATTCAAAAACAAAATAGCCATTACCGGTTAAACTCGCAGGAATAGCATAAGGTCCAGCAGAAGAAAAACTATTTTCTGAAGAGCCAATTGATGGATAACTGATAGTGAAACTTGATGTAATATTAACAAATGCGCTCATATTTACTGGAGAACCTGGTGTATAATTAGCAGCAGTTACATAATAAACATTTAAAGCTTCACCGGCGTTGAATCGCATAGCTTCCTTAAAATTGAATGTATTTGCAGCAGTAAAATCAACGGGCACAAAAAACAACACTTTAGCGGGTACTCCAGGATTGCCTACTCCTGCAAAAGCACTCATTTCTATATATTTGTTACCGTTAAATGTTTTAAGCTGCCATAACCTGCTTCCAACTACAGGATCGTTAATGTATTTTGCGAAAGCAGTTGTGCCAACATTATATGTAGTAAAGGGTTCATTCAATGTCCCTGAGTACACTAAGGCAGTTCCTCCAACTGGTGGATTTGAATCAAAACGCGGTTGTGTTAATTTAATGTCACTTTCATATCTGACAATAAATTGAAAATCAGTATCGTATTTTGTCAATACACCTCTGATATTACCGCTCTGCGCTGGTACGATTTTTCCAGTAAACGGAGCAAAGCTACTAAAACGGATAATTTGTTCGGGTCCACCAGCTGCAGAAACCAGCGTGTGGTTTGTTGCGCCGCCACCAGAATCAATGTCATAATAAGTCCTACCTATTGAAGAATCCGAAAACTCAACATTATTTAATTCTATCAAGGTATTTTGATTAGCGTCTGTATATGCATCAGCTAAGCTTAATGTTCTAACCATAGCACTTTCAGGAACAATTGTCGCCGATGGAAACAAATGGTCTTTATATTCGAATTCAGAGATTCTCCCAATAGATCCTTCAAATAGCGAACCTATCATTAAAGATCCGTAAACTCTAGCAGCATATAAACCATTCAGTTTAATATACACTTTTCTTCCCGGGGTAAATCCTTCTCCGAATAATGTAGTTGCATTAACCGGAACGCTAAATCCAATTGGATTTGAACCGTCGGTAGGGATAGTTTGGAAAGAAATTGACTTATAAAAAGTCCCTTGAGCGTCACTAGATGTTACATATGCTTCGATAATATCGTCTGTCTCAATTAACACCGGCACGCTTCCTGAAGGAATGGAGGCAACGGTTCTGGTTGGTGTAAATTCATAAGTATCCAAAGTATTCTCCGGCGTCGTATAATTATCATCAGATGCGCAACCCGAGAAAAGCCCGATTGCTAACGACAATAATAAACCCGATTTTAAAATTATTTTCTTCATCTTTTTTATGATTTATTTTTTGTTGAAAATTCTAATGTTGTCAATCTCGTAAGTTCCGTCAATTGCAAAGTTTGTACCTCCTTTGCATCTGAATGCGATATAGATGTTTCCTTCGTAATCTGCATCCGCCAAATTAATCAGACCTGAACTGAAAAAGTCGAAATTAGTATCATAATCTAATGGTGGAGTTGTAAATGTTTTGTTTACCCAATTCGCTGTCATCACGTTTGTGCCATCGAAGTCGGTAGAGACTAACAATTCAATAGAATTCGCAGAACTTGACACATAGGCCTGGGCAACATCAAATGCTAAGGTTTCGACGTTATCACGGTTCACACTAATAGGAGGCGAAATAAGCCACGCGATATTAGACGTCTGACCTGATTGGTACGCAGTAAATTCGGCATATTTATCACTATAATAAATTCCTTGATTCCATTTAACCGTTCCAACCTGCGCAAAGTTGGTCCATCCTGTAAGATTGATTTCGTCGCCATCAGTAGTGTTAGTAAAAAACTGTTCGTACAATTTGTAATCTGTGGAGTTAGGAGTTTCAATATCGTTCTCAGGAGAACATCCTGTAAAGGTCAGGGAAACAAAAAGTCCCAAAAGCAAAAACTTAATTCTTGTTGTTTTCATAGCTATATTTTTAAAAATTAACATAAAGATTTACGAAATACGTTCTACCATATCCGTAGAAATATTTAGGAGCAAAAGAAGGTGTTCCACTTGAAACATCTTGATTTACTTCTCTAAAGTTAGCATTTCTTGTTTGTTCAAAACCACCTGTTCTGTAATCTACGTCAAGAACATTGTTTATGGTTGCAAATAACCCAAAGGTAGTGTTTTTTATTTTCCAAGATTTTCCGCCTGTTAAATTAACAAGGTAAAAATCATCAAATTTCTCTTGTTTCAATAATTCTTTAGCTCTCTCATCCGTTGCTTCTGGAAAACCTAATCCTTCTAAATCTTGTGGGTTTTTGAAGAAATTGTCCGTTCTCAATAATGAGGAAACATCCAAATAGCTATCGGCAAGATAATTTGCGTTTGCACCTATCCACCAGAATTTAGGATCTCTGTATTCAATTCCGAATGATGCCGCTGTTTGTGGTCCACCAGAAAGTCGGTATCCTTTTAAATACGCTGGTCCAAAATCGGTAACAGGGTTTGTATTGGTGTCTGAGGCCAAATTATCATTGTTCAACGAAACACTTGGATTATTGTTGTACGTGTATTCCCCGTAATTTCCGCTAAGTGATAATTTAATAGTAGACGTAATTTGGTATTCCATACCTAATTCTACACCGATGTTTTGTTTTTCGATGCCTTTAACAGTTTCTGCTACAAAGGCATCTCCTCCATCATTATCAATGTCATCAAAAATTCCTTCTCCAAAGAAGAATGAGGTTTCAGTTGCATTTTTAATATTGGAATAAAAAGCGGTGATTCGCGATTTGAATTTTGGTGCCTTAATAATGTAACTAACATCCCCACTAGTTATGTTTTCAGATGTAAGATCCTCGACAACATTGTCATTAAGACGAGCGTTAGGGAACAGGTTTCTTAACGTTGGTGCTTTAGTCATATAGGCAGCATTGAATCCCAGGAATTGTCTGCCCGAAATTTTATAAGTCAGTCCACCTTTAAAACCAAAGTTTTCATAGATGTATTTATCGCTTTTCCCAAAAGAGTTGGTTGGATATAATCCATTTCTGTATAAACCTTCTCTTTGATATTGGGTTCTAGTGAATGATTGCGCGACAAAGAAATCAATTTTTTTATAGGTAAACTTGAATTGCGTAAACGCGTCAACCGTGTTGGCAAGTAAATTATAATTGTAACTAAATTTGGTATCGCTACCATCCTCAAGGCGAATGTTTCTGTTTGGATTATTTAAATCCGATTGTTGTTCTGAACCGGCTTGAAAATTATCATAATCTTTGTAAAACTCACCACCAAGCAAATCTAAAAGATTAGCAAAATTATGCGATTTCAATTTTCTGAAAGTCACACCCGCATTCATATTGATATTGTCTGCTAATTGTGAATTCAAAATAGAGTTCGCTGTCCACACTTTATCATCTGTTCTGTCTTCATATAAGATGTAGGCACTTCCTAATCCTACAGCGGTATTTGCCCTATTCGCTTCATAAAGTGTATTCCAATCAATTTGTCTGTTTGCCAAAAAGGTGGAAGCGGCGGTAATTCCTCCTGCAATATTTGCGGGATCATCACCTAAGAAATCGGTATAATCATCAGGATTGTATGCTGATGTATAATAACTTGGTAAGTTTCTGTAATAGGTTGGATCCGGATTATCTGCTCCTTGATTTTCGATTCGCGTGTTTCCTATTTTACCAAATTGATGTGTAATGCCCGAATTCAAGTTAGTCTTGTCGGATATTTTCCAATAATGATTTAACATTAAAATAGGTTCGTCAACCGTTTTATCTCTGGAATTACGCTTTTTTCCATCCTGCCAACCCCAATAAGAGTTGTATTTCTCTCCTGCTAATCTTCTAACTTCTTCCGTGTTTGGCGAACTTTTTCCACGACTGTTTTCAGAGTATATCGAGGTAAAGTTTAAGGAGTGATGGCTATTGAACTTTTTCTCCACACTGGCAAATAAAGCCTTTGCATCATAATCCGTCCCTTCAAAATAGCCTTCTTTTGCCCAACGGCCGGAAGCTGAAACTACAAATGCCCAGCCATTAGTGCCCATTCCTGATGCATGAGTAGCCATGGTTCTCCAACTGTAATTTGTGTTTGTTCCTGAAAACGAAATTCTGGAACCTTTTCTATAGATAGAGGCTCTGGTATTGATTTCCTGTGTTCCTAGGATTCCGCCAAAAGTATAATCAGATGGGGATAAGCCAGTAGTGAACTCCTGATTACGGGTAGCATCATTCAAGCCACCCCAGTTTGACCATTGTGGTCTTCCATCATATATTTTATTCATGGTAACACCATTTATCATGGTTGTCCCATATTCATTATCTAAACCTCTTATTCTGAATCGGGCTTGTCCCCAGTTAAATGCAGCCGTTTGTTGAAACGCATCCCTTGAAGCCTGCAACAGCCCTGCGGTGCTTTCTGAACCACTGTTGTCATCACCTAAATCATTTTCTGTAATCGTAATTAAACTTAATTGTTGTTCAGAAGTAATGTCTTCCTCTAACACAACAATTCCTAAATCTAAAATTTTGCCTTCTTCAACTTCAACAGCTAACAGCTGATCTTTGAATCCGGCACTTTTAATTTGAACTAATTGACTTCCTTTGGGAGCAACTTTAAAAGTAAATACACCACTAGCATCGGTTAGCACTGTTAAACTGGTGTTCTGAATGGCCGCAACTACATTTTGTAATGGTTTTTGGCTTTTTGAGTCAACAACTTTCCCGGTTATCCCTGTTGTTGTTTGTGCAAAAACAAAAAGCACTTGCATTACGAATAATGTACTAATAACAAGTTTTTTCATAAATAAGATTAAATTAATATTTCCTTAAGTTAAGCCCAAGTGGAAACTTAACAGCCGACAAATGTACATCATTTAATAATATTATCTACTTTTGGCTCGAAGTTTGTAAAAAACTTGATATTAAATTAATATACATATTATGAGAATTAGAAAATTAATAGCTTTTGTCTTTGTTTTATTCGCAATTTCTGAGGCAAATGCACAGGCAAAAAAATACATAGTGCATACTGTGGCGTTCTATAATCTGGAAAATTTTTATGACACCATCAACGATCCTAAAACAAGGGATGACGAATGGGTATATACTCAAGAATTTTTTACCAATAAACAAAACAACATCGCTAAAGTGTTATCCCTTTTAGGAAAAAGTGATAATCCTACCAATTCACCAACCATCATAGGCTTGGCCGAAGTCGAAAACAGATCCGTTCTCGAAGCCTTAGTTAAGAATCCTTTATTAATCGAAAAAGATTACGGCGTAGTGCATTTTGAATCTCCTGACAGAAGAGGAATAGATTGTGCTTTTATCTATCAAAAAAAACATTTTAAACCAACAAGTTTTATTAATATCCCTTTAAATATTTACGAAACCGACACCAAGGCTCCCGAAAAAAAAGCCAAAAAGGAAGTAGAAACCGAAATTGATGATGCGGTTGAAGTAGGGGCAACCTCAAAAAGGATTTATACCCGTGACCAAATTTTAATGACAGGGTTTCTTGATGGCGAAGAAATAAGTTTTATCGTGAATCACTGGCCATCAAGACGTGGCGGAGAAAAAATAAGTAGCAATTTAAGGGAAATGGCAGCGGGACTGAATTTAAGAATTATTGACTCACTACAAAAAATAAACCCTGATGCAAAAATAGTTTCAATGGGCGATTTAAATGATGGACCATTTAATAATAGTTTGAAAAAAGTCCTTAAGGCTAAGGGAGAGAAAAAAGAAGTGAAAAAAGGAGGAATATACAATCCGTCGGAAAAAATGTTCAAAAATGGTAACTCCACATTATTTTATAGGGATGCGGGAGATATTTTTGACCAACTTATTATGACCGAACCACTTATCAGAGAAGATTATAGTTCGTTTCGATATTGGAAAGCCGGAATATTTAATCCGCCATTTATGGTTCAGACAACGGGTCAGTATAAGGGTTACCCACTCCGGAACAATTATTCCCTCACCGCAGGATATAGTGACCACTTCCCGGCATTTATTTATCTGATTAAGGAAATAAATAAATAATATAAAAAGGTTAGTTAACACTAACCTTTTTTATTTTTACTAATTTCGTGACCCGAGACCTTTAGGTCGGCCCGAAGCTTTAGCTGAACAGGCGAAGCAATTGTATAACCCGAGCCGTTAAGGCGAACTGAACGAAGTTAAATAAAA
>JAYURX010000425.1:0-2929 GCA_043755965.1 Flavobacterium sp.
AACTCGCAGTTCAAAAAGTAATCTCCATTTCAAAAAGAATTGATGTAGTCATCAACAATGCCGGTGTTGGAATTACGGGACCAATAGAAGAAACGCCAACCGATGAAATGCGTAATAATTTCGAGACGAATTTCTTTGGTCCAATTGAAGTCATTAAAGCAGTCTTGCCACAAATGCGCGAACAGCAATCGGGTTTGATAATCAATATTACTTCCATTGCAGGGTATATGGGTTTGCCGTATCGCGGAATTTACTCAGCTTCAAAAGGCGCGCTCGAATTAGTTTCGGAAGCGATAAGCATTGAGGTGAAACCTTTCGGGATAAACGTTGTCAACATAGCGCCGGGAGAATTTGCCACAGAAATAGCTGCTCATCGTTACCATGCACCAATACTGGAAGATTCGGTTTATAAAACTCCATATGAAAACACGTTGGGAATGATGAATTCCCATATGCAGAGCGGAGACAATCCGGAGGAATTGGCTGCTGTGGTTTATCAAATTATCAATGATAAGAATCCAAAACTGCACTATAGGGAAGGCGCTTTTATGCAAAAGTTTTCTATCGTTTTAAAACGAATTTTACCCGACAGAATCTACGAAAGCATGTTGATGAACCATTATAAACTATAACCATTATGATTAACTGGACGGAACTTTTAATTAGCTGTTTGCCTTTATTTATTATTATTATTGTTTGGGTAGTTATTGTCAAGAGATTCAGGAAGTATAATAAGACTAACTTCTTAGACAAGCATAATGAAACAATTGATGTATTAAAAGAAATCAGAGATGAACTGAAAGAATTGAATAAAAACAATTCTCAAAAGCAATAATAAATTGTAATTTTGCACTTTAATTTTTAAAACACAACTCACTATACTATGAAATTTTTTATCGACACGGCCAATTTAAAAGAAATCAGGGAAGCGCAAGATATGGGCGTACTTGATGGCGTTACAACAAACCCTTCGTTGATGGCAAAAGAAGGAATCACAGGCAAAAACAATATCCTGAAACACTACGTGGACATCTGCAACATTGTTGATGGTGATGTTAGCGCTGAAGTTATTGCAGTTGACTATGACGGAATGATTAAGGAAGGCGAAGAGCTGGCTGATTTGCATCCACAAATCGTGGTGAAAGTACCGATGACCAAAGAAGGTGTGAAAGCCTGTAAATACTTCTCAGACAAAGGAATTAAAACCAATGTAACCTTGGTGTTTTCCGCAGGACAAGCAATTTTGGCTGCTAAAGCCGGAGCAACTTTTGTTTCTCCTTTCTTAGGAAGATTAGATGATTGTTCGACTGATGGTCTAGCGTTGATTCAGGAAATCCGTGACATCTATGATAATTATGCTTTCGAAACTCAAATTTTAGCGGCGTCCATTCGTCACACGATGCACGTTGTGAATTGTGCCAAAATTGGTGCCGATGTAATGACAGGACCGTTATCATCGATTTTAGGATTATTAAAACATCCTTTAACTGATATTGGTTTGGCTCAGTTCCTGGCGGATTATGCTAAAGGAAACCAGTAACAAATAGCATTTCTAAAATAAAAAAGTCCCGATTTATCGGGACTTTTTTATATCTAATGATCTAACAATCTATTTCAAATTCTCTTCAAACTGTGAATCGAATATATTGGCAAATGCATTTTTGATTAATCCTTTGTTATCAAGAATTATAGTGCGGTGTATTTTGTTGATGGCCCATTTGTTTTTTATCGTTTCAAAATCAGAACAATGCAGTTCCGTAACGCCTTTGAATTTATATTTCTCTAAGGTTTTTTTCCAATCTTCTTTACTGTCATTAATATTTACAGCTACAAAATTATATTGTGGAAATTTAGATTTAAGCGTCATTACTTTAACGTGAGCCGCTTCCAGATGTGACTTGGCTTTCTCAGTCCAAAAGAAAAACACCGTATTGGGTTTCGTCAAACTGGACAAAGAAACAGACATGCCGTTTGTATCTATTAAAGGCACTTCGGGCAATTTATTCCCGACTTTCAGCATCTGGATTGCGTTGCAAATGGCTGTTATTTCATTCTTCTTGCTCTTATCGGTGGAAAGTTTTTTATAGGTATCCAAAAACTTATTATTATTGGTCATGTTTTGATCTTCCAGCAAATAGGTAAAAGCAATATTGTTGAGAATGTTGTTTTTCACCGTTTTATTTTTAATCAAAGTATCGGCAATGATCATTTTATTGATGTTGGTTTTCAACGCCAAATCCTTTTCGCTAAAATGATTGTGATAGTTTATGGTTCCCATATTGTTCAGCATATGGGACAAGTACATCACATAGGGAGCATAATTTGAAAGTGCTGCATTGTTGAAATCAATGTCCTTTCTGTACTCGTAATAATCAGCAGGCAATTTTTCAATCATATCTTCACCGGTTCTGATTCTGTGAACCAAAGGATATAATTCTTTTTTGGTATAATAATTAAAATCTAAAGATGCTTTGGCAAAAACGTCAAAATCTTTACTCCATTTAATCTCTTGCTTCTTGGTGTTGTAAAACGCCGTCACTCTTGAATAGGTTGAATCTATCTCTTTGGAAAAGTCTTCAAAACTGTCATCGAAGTAGTCAAACATTTTGAATTTATCCTTTTCATTCTTCAGAAACAGATCCATCAGGAAATTATTCTTCTGCTCGCCACGGCCACAAAAAACAATTGACTCGTCAAAGTCTTTTGAATTCACTCGAACCATAATACTATCGTTCTTATCAAAATAGACGTACTGATATTCGGGTTCGTGCTTAAAAGAATAAAGTCCGGGAGCTAAGGAATCAAATTGGGTGAAAAAGCGATTGTTGTCGTCAAGTTTGAAGGAATCAATGACTTCATTGTCTTTACAGAAAAGAACATAAGGATTATTCGGATTTACCACTTCACCACCAAAATAGGCCACATATTC
>JAYURX010000426.1:0-2925 GCA_043755965.1 Flavobacterium sp.
ATTTACGCTTATTGTTTAATGGACAATCATTTTCATATTGTATTGAAGATCATCGAAGAAGAAAAAATTGTTACTCAATCCTTTTCTAATTTTTTTAATGCTTATGCAAAAGCGTTTAACAAACAAAATCAAAGAACGGGAAGTTTGTTTGAAAAACATTTTAAAAGAATTAAAATTCAAGATGAAAATTATTTAAGAAATATAATTCAATATGTTCATCTAAACCCAAAACATCATTTGAATTTAAATTATAAAACCTATAAACATTCTTCTTTTCAAGCCATGATTTCTAAAAGCGAAACAAAATTAGCAAGGCGTGAAGTACTCTCGTATTTTGATGGTATTGATAATTTCATCCATTGTCATGATTTCAAAAACGAAGTTTTATCTGAAAAATTTACTTTCGAATAGGTGGTTTCTATTCCTGCAAGGTCTTTTTTCGACCTTGTAGGTATCTTACAGACAGATAAAAACCTACAAGGTTTTTGAAACCTTGCAGGAAAACAAATAAAAACCTCCACTTTATCTAACTTTACACCTTAAAACTTATTCTAAACTATATGTCAATTTACATAGCTTTTGAAGATTTTTATAACAATGTCAAAGCCAGTTTGGCGGATGGGACTTTTGCCAAATTAACCTTAGCAAAAACCATTGGAAACACCGATTTGATGAATATTTATGTTCGTCCTGTTGTGGAAGATGGCATATTGAAAATGGAACTCAAATACAAATTCCAGCAGGATGAAGTAGTCGAAATTCATACGATTGACGCAGCACGCGACAAGTTGGTTACGTATATCAATAATCCTTTTATGTCGGCAATATTATTCACCACAGCATTTGATTTAACCTATAAACTGAATAAAAAACGAGCGGTCAGCATCACTGAAAAAGGGAATACTTTTGGGAATGCTTCAGAAGTTTTATTAGATTATCTTAATCAATAATCATCTCAGGAATTTCTCCTTCGATAATTAAATCCGCTTCGGTAGAAGCTATGATATGCTCTACAGAAACGCCTGACGCACGTTCTAAAAGTTTGAATCCTTTTGGCGTTATTTCTAAAACGGCAAGTTCAGTAACCACTTTTTTAACACAGCCAACTCCGGTTAATGGCAGCGTACATTTTTTCAGGATTTTACTTTCGCCGGCTTTGTTCACGTGCATCATGGCAACGATTATGTTTTCAGCAGAAGCTACTAAATCCATAGCGCCGCCCATTCCTTTGACCATTTTCCCTGGAATTTTCCAGTTGGCAATATCGCCGTTTTCAGCAACTTCCATTGCGCCAAGAATCGTTAAATCTACTTTCTGGCTCCGAATCATTCCAAAACTAAAAGCAGAATCAAAGAAACTTGCACCGGGCAAAGTCGTGATGGTTTGTTTTCCTGCATTGATAACATCGGCATCTTCTTCGCCTTCAAAAGGAAATGGTCCCATTCCCAGGACGCCATTTTCACTTTGGAATTCCACAGATATATCAGTACGAACATAGTTAGCCACTAAGGTTGGAATTCCGATTCCTAAGTTTACATAATAGCGGTCTTTGACTTCCTTTGCTATACGTTTTGCTATGTCGTTTTTATCTAAAGCCATGATTAGTCTCTTTTTCTTGTGGTGCGTTGCTCGATTCTCTTTTCGAATTTCTCTCCTTTGAAAATCCTTTGTACCAAAATTCCGGGGATGTGTATTTGATTTGGGTCTAATGAACCCACAGATACTAATTCTTCTACTTCGGCAATGGTAATTTTTCCCGCTCCAGCCATACAGGCATTGAAGTTTCGGGCTGTTCCTTTGAAAATCAGGTTTCCGGCTTCGTCGCCTTTCCATGCTTTTACTATTGAAAAATCAGCTTTATACGCTAATTCCATTACGTGCATTTTTCCGCTGAATTCGCGGCTTTCTTTTCCTTCGGCGACTTCGGTTCCAAAACCTGCCGGTGTAAAAAAAGCTGGAATTCCGGCTTGAGCAGCACGACATTTTTCGGCTAAAGTTCCTTGTGGTGTAAGTTCGACATCTAATTCTCCGGAAAGCATCTGGCGTTCAAATTCGGCATTTTCACCAACATAGGAAGAAATCATTTTCTTGATTTGTCTTTTTTGCAAAAGCAATCCAAGTCCGAAATCATCGACACCGGCATTGTTTGAAATACAGGTTAGTCCGGTGGTTTCTTTTTTCACTAATTCGGCAATACTGTTTTCGGGAATGCCACAAAGACCAAAACCGCCAAGCATGATGGTCATATTGTCTTCAATGCCTTGTAGTGCTTCTTGAACGGAATTTACTTTTTTGTTAATCATGATTTATTTTTTAGCCCTGATAGAAGTGAAAATCCTTTTTTAATTTGTCATACTGAGCTTGTCGAAGTACAAATTAAAAAAGATTGAAACGAATAGCAGGAAGCAGCTTCAAATATTACAATCCAAATTCGTCTGGGTTTTGTTCCTCTTCTTCTGTCGGAATTGCGGTTGAGTCAACAACCACTTTTTTTGGTGCCCAACAATCCACTTTTATAGAAAGATTATCAGGTCTTTCAAACTTTTCTTTTGAAATCAGCAGGTCTTTATCTTCATAGCATTTTTTCATCATATAACCCCAAATAGGTAGAGCAGCAGTCGCACCCTGGCCATAAGTGATTCCTTTGAAACGTGCCGAACGGTCTTCGCAGCCCACCCAAACTCCGGTTACTAAATTGGGCACCATTCCTATAAACCAACCATCAGATTGATTTTGAGAAGTTCCTGTTTTTCCGGCAATTGGATTGGTAAACATATACGGGTAACCTGTCCAACGATTGTCTCCACTTCCGCCGCCTTGGGTTCTAAGACGAACTCCGGAACCTTCTTCGGTTACACCTTCCAAAAGTTTGATAACCGCATAAGCAATATCCTTATTTAAAACATCATGCGTTTCCGGAACCGG
>JAYURX010000427.1:0-16952 GCA_043755965.1 Flavobacterium sp.
CAACTTCAAACTTTTACATAAATGGCAAACCTAAAGGAAATACGTAATCGGATTAGTTCAGTTTCATCCACGATGCAAATTACATCGGCGATGAAAATGGTTTCTGCTGCAAAGCTGAAAAAAGCTCAGGATGCTATTACAGCGATGCGACCTTATGCCGAAAAATTGACCGAACTTTTACAGAATGTGAGTTCAACTTTGGATGGAGATGCGGGCGGAGAGTTTACAGCCCAACGTGAAGTAAATAAAGTTTTACTCGTTGTTATAACATCGAATAGAGGTTTGGCAGGCGCATTTAATACGAATGTTATCAAGCAAGCTAAAGAGGTTGCAGAAAGTTATGCCGGAAAGCAGGTTGATATTTTTCCTGTTGGGAAAAAAGGAAACGACGCTTTAGCAAAAACGCACACTGTACACGCTCATCATAATGCAATTTTTGACAATTTGACTTTTGAAAATGTATCAACTGTTGCTGAAGGGTTAATTGAAAAATTCACGTCCGGTGAATATGACAAAATAGAATTGGTTTATAACCAATTTAAAAATGCTGCGACACAAATCGTTCAGGTGGAACAGTTTTTACCTTTAGCGCCAGTTAAATCAGATGTACCGGCTTCAACAGGCGATTATATTTTTGAACCATCAAAAGAAGAAATTGTATTGACATTGATTCCAAAATCATTAAAAACACAATTATACAAAGCTATCAGAGATTCATTTGCTTCTGAACACGGAGCACGTATGACGGCAATGCATAAAGCAACTGACAACGCAACCGAATTGAGAGACCAATTGAAATTAACATACAATAAAGCACGTCAGGCTGCAATTACCAATGAGATACTTGAGATTGTTGGTGGAGCGGAGGCTTTGAAAGGATAAGAAAATTTTATTGAAAATATAAAAAAGGACATCTATGAAATTAGATGTCTTTTTTGTTTAAATGATACAATAAGAAACTATAGAAAAAGGCTTTTTCCTCATAGTAAGTATTGAAGTTGGACTTCTTCCCGTAATGTCCTGAATCGTCTAAAGTCTTAAGATATATTGGATTTTTTTGGGCTTTTCTATTCTGTAATCGCGCCGCAAATTTATAGGAATGCATGGGTACCACGCGATCATCATTTTCAGAAGTAATAATTAAGGAAATAGGATAATTGATATCCTCTTTAATGTTATGATAAGGCGAATACGAAAACAATGACTCAAACTCTTCTTTAATTTTCGGGTTTCCATATTCTTCCATCCAAAAGTCACCAACCGTATAATTATTAAATTTATTCATGTCAAAAACTCCAACCCTCGGAATGGCAACTTTGAATAATTCAGGTCTTTGTGTCATTGCCACACCAACAACCAGTCCACCATTGGAACCGCCAGTAATGGCTAGTTTATTTGAAGACGTATATTTTTCTTTTATTAGAAATTCTGCGGCATCGATAAAATCATTAAATGAATTTTGTTTTTTTAAACCCATTCCGTCCCGATGCCATTTGAGTCCTTTTTCACCACCACCTCTAATTTCCGCAAAAGCATAAATACCACCTTTTTCTAAAAAATACAACAATCCGGTATCGTAATTCAGCTCAGAAACAATTCCAAAACCACCATATGCCTCCAGTAATGTTGGATTATTTCCATCCATAACGGTGTCTTTTTTGTAGACAATAGTTATAGGGACTTCTTTTCCATCCCTGCTTTTGTAAGAGATTCTCTTCGTGATAAAATGATCCGAATCAAACATATTGATTTTGGGAACTATATAATCATTATAAAAATGCTGTACTTCCCCAGTTTCAATATTTAATTTAAAATTTTTGTACGAAATGGTTTTTGAGAATATGCTTATATATAAACATTTGGATTTAGAATCGAAGAATTTGACATCGAAATCGGTTCCTTCCGGAATTTCAATTCGTTTTAGAAATTTCCCGTCTTCATCATAAACAATTAAATAATTCTTGTTAATGGTTCTGTATTTACAAAAAATGTAACCCTCCAGAAAATAAGAATCGACCAATAAATTATTATAAATTTGAGGAATCAATAAAGTTTCAGAGCTCCTATTCGATATATTAAAAGTCCGGATTTCACCCCAGTCAAATGCTTTTCCCGAAAAATAAATCTTATTATTATTGTAATACAAAAGGCTAAAATCAGTTTTATCGTTTGTTATAAACTTCTCTAAATGAAATTCGTCATCACTCAGTAAGGCAAAATAAAAAGTTTTAGCATTGGTCTTTTTATCATGTTCAACAATAAAAAGACGGCCATTTTTTGTAAAATGGGTAAAGTTATTTTCTGTTTTCGAAGCATCAAAAATTAACTTATCGGCATCCTCGGTTGTTCCTATCCTGTGATAATACAATTGATAAGTAGAATCTTTAGCGAAATTATTCTCATTGACATTTCTTTTGTAAAAAACACCGGAATCCTGATTCCAAACTATTCTGGAAAATTTGACGTTTTCAATTTTATCTTCAATATTTTTGTTTTTTGGAATGTCTACAAACCTAATTTCCATTCTGTCGCTTCCGTCTAAAGAAACCTTACAAGCCACGTATTTGGAATTTTTGGAAGGTGAAAAATCACTCAAGGCAGATGTAGTATTATTATAGATTTTGTATGGATTGAAAAGTTCAATTGCATCGTCATTTAAGTCTTTCCTATAATACAAAACAGAAGGTTTCGATTTATCCCGGGTATAAAGCGAATAGTAATAAGCTTCTCTTTTTGAAGGCAATCCGTTGGAAGAGTAAGTGCTGTATTCTTTAATTTTAGTGGCTATATTGTACTGTTTCTTTATTTCTTTATAATGCAGATTTATCACTTCGTTTTGCGCATTTACCCACGAATTGGTTTCGTTCGATTTCATGTTTTCCATCCAGGAATAATCATCCGGGATTTGAATATTGAATTTTGTGGACGTATCAGCAATAGCTTTTGCAACGGGAAAATTTTGTCCCCAAAAAAAGGAGCAGCTTAACAATAAAAATAAAACCAGGTGTTTCTTTTTCATAAAGGCATCTAAATTTGTCGTAAGGAAGAATGCATTTCTTCCTATTTAAGTGGCGAAATTTACATAAAAATAAATGAAATGCAACCCACTCAACTGATGACCACTTCCGAAATAATTTCCCCAAATCGAAATTGATTCACGTTATTTCTAAACACGTTAATCGCGATGAATTTTATATTTTAATCCACTTAAAAACTTCTGTTTTTTCTTCTGAGAAGACTTTAATGTAATAAATGCCGGAACTTAAATCAGTTACATTGATTTCTTCACTGGTTGTTTGAATACGCTGTTCTTTAATTATTTGACCGTTGGTATTATACATAACATATTTAGTGATGCTTTTATCTGAGGTCAAAAATAAAATGTCTTTAGTTGGATTTGGATATAGCTTGAAAGTTGAATTTGAGAATTCATCAGTACTCAATCCTCCGGTAATAGTTAATTGAACCAAAGGTCTATTAGCATTAACCAGCATTACTAAGGCTTCATGGCTGGTGCTTCCAACACGCGTTGCATTTGTATTTGCATCTGTTGACCTTCCCCAAGTAATATCGGCTGTTGGTGTACTAGGTCTGTACCATTCAACAAAAATGACGATGTTAGAGGTTCCATCCCATTGAAATGGATTTGTAAAAGGCACTTCTTTCCATCCGGTACCTGTTGGAATACTATAAGTAGTAGAAGTGAAAACCTGTGTAGCACCCACTACTTCCGTATTCCAATCCGGCACAGGACTGGTTGACCAAACAGTATTTGTGGTATGTTTCAGTAGTACTTTGATGTAGGCATTACTAAATGTATATTCACCAACACCCGATTTACTCCAGGCCAAACTACTAATGGCACCAGCCATTCCACCAGCGGCAGTAATCTCTTGTGCCGTATAAAGAGACATTGTTCTGGAATAGCGATTAATAGTTGTACTCGTTGACAATAAGGAATTTGCAGCGGCTGCACCCGTGAAAGTTCCTAAGGATACGGTTACTTGCGCCACCATCTGAAAATTGAAAGCAAGAAATCCTGCTAAAAACAAGAGTAATGTTTTTTTCATAGTTGTTAGTTTTATAGTTTATTATGTTTGATAAAAGTAATCAAAAAACGAATTCAAGTAATAAAAACGAACCAACATTTGTTGGCTTCTTTTTTTTGGCATAAAAAAAACCCTGTCTTTCAAGCGGGTTTTACTTCAAGTCATTTTGTTTCATAATTTTTATTTTTTGTTGGTCTTTTTCGTTCGCTTTTTCTTATTCCGCCAGCCATCTCATATTCCTAAACTGTTTTTACCATACTTACCAGCTACCGCGTTCAATATGCGTTCGTTAAAGTCTTTTAATACGTCAAGCTGCAGTTTGTAAAGGAATAATTTCAATGAAAATAAATCAGAAAAGAGTCAACAACCGTTAACTCTTTTTTTATACTTTTAAATAAAAATTTGGACAATGGAAATCAAGGAACTTACTTCTTTAGAAGAAATGCTGCCTCACTTTGGTTTGATGCATTTGATGTACAAAAAAATGACGCCTGAGATGTACAAATCCTTTCTTGAGGTTATGATTCCGAATAATTATTCCCAGGTAGCTGTCTTTGAAAACAACGAATGTGTTGGGGTTACGGGAATTTGGTTTGGCACCAAACTTTGGTGTGGAAAGTTCATTGAGATTGACAATTTTATCGTTCATCCGGAACACCGCTCTAAAGGAATCGGCAATATGATTTGTGACTTTGTGGAAGAAAAAGCCAAGGCATTAGGCTGCACCAATATTGTACTTGATGCGTACACTACAAACTTTCCGGCGCAACGTTTTTACTACAATCAGGGATTTGGGCCAAAAGGTTTTCATTTCGTCAAAATTTTAGACGAAAACGGCCTGACATAAACCAAAGAAATGGTTACTTTTGTTTCAATTCCAAAGCAATATTCAACACCTTGAGTTTATATAAAAATCTCTTTAAACAAACTTTAATTTACGGATTAGCGACCGTTTTCCCAAGGATAATCAGCTTTATCCTAAATCCGTTGTTTGTTTACTATTTGCCCGACAAAAGCAAAATGGGGGAAGTCTCGGTTATTTTTGCCTATTTGGTTTTCTTTAATGTCGTCTTGTCCTACGGAATGGAAACCGCCTTTTTCCGATTTTACAATTCCGAAGACAATAAGAAAAATGTTATCTCAACTTCTACCGTTTCATTATTTTGGACCACTTTAGGATTTTTGGTTTTGGCTTTATTATTCAGGAATACATTGGCCGGTTGGTCTAACATCAACGTAGAATACATAACGTATACCATCTGGATTTTAACGCTTGATGCCTTAGCAATTGTTCCTTTTTCGAAGCTTCGAGCCGAGAAAAAACCCATGAAATATGCGACAATAAAAATTGCGAACGTTTCGATAAATCTATTGTTAAACGTTTTCTTCCTGGCTTTTTTACCAAAATTAGCAGCCAATAATCCCGATGGTTTTTTAAGTACTATTTACTTCGAAAACTTCCAAATAGGTTACATTTTTGTTGCCAATCTGGCGGCAAGTTTATTTACCGTACTTGTTTTAGTTCCAAATTATATCGGTATTTCCTGGCACTTCGATAAAGTGCTTTGGAAAAAGATGATGAAGTACGGTTTACCTATTTTATTTGCGGGAATTGCGTTTGCTATCAACGAACATTTTGATAAAATCCTTTTGGATTGGCTGCATGTTCCCATGTCTGAAATTGGGGCGTATGCTGCCTGTTACAAAATCGGGATGTTTATGGTGCTTTTCAGGACGGCGTATACTTTGGGAATCGAACCGTTTTTCTTTAGTCACGCCAGCAATGAAAATGCACAACAAACCTACGCCACCATTACCAAATATTTTGTAATTTTTGGTTCCTTTATCTGTTTGTTTGTAATTGTTTTTGCCGATTTATTAAAACAGGTTTTAGTGCCTAATGCTGATTATTGGGATGCGATGAAAGTGGTACCGTTGATTGTTTTGGCAAACTTCTTCCTCGGAATTTACACTAATCTTTCGGTTTGGTACAAACTGATAGATAAGACTAGAATTGGCGCTTATATTTCATTAATTGGCGCTGCCATAACTTTGATTCTGAATTTGCTTTTAATTCCGTCAATGAGCTATTATGGCTCAGCGATTGCAACCATTGCCGCTTATGGAAGCATGATGATTATTTCATACAAATGGGGACAATATCACTATCCGATTCCCTACGATTTTAATAAAATATTCAGTTATCTGGGATTGACGATTTTATTCTCGGCAATATCATTTTACATTCCGTATCTAAGAGAAAATTATCTAGTAAAAATAGTTTTGTTAGCCTTGTTTTTATACTTCATTTATTATAGCGAAAAGGAAACATTATTGCGAATAATTAAACGAAAAACATAAATGTACGGACAGGTCGCGACCTGTCCCTTCAATCATAAAAGAAAAGCAAAATAAAATGACCATAAAAATCATTAATAAATCACAACACGATTTGCCTAATTATGAAACCATTGCTTCGGCAGGAATGGATTTAAGGGCAAATTTGACTGAACCGATTGAACTAAAACCTTTAGAAAGAGCCATCGTTAAAACAGGCCTTTTTATTGAGCTTCCAATTGGTTACGAAGCGCAGGTTCGGCCAAGAAGTGGTTTGGCTGCCAAAAAAGGAATAACCGTTCTTAATTCTCCGGGAACAGTTGATGCTGATTATCGGGGAGAAATTGGTGTGATTTTAGTAAATTTATCCAATGAAAATTTTATCGTGGAAAACGGTGAAAGAATAGCCCAGTTAATCATTGCCAAACACGAACGCGCCGAATGGATTTCTGTAGAAACACTTTCAGAAACGCATCGTGGTGAAGGTGGATTTGGCAGTACGGGAATTAAATAGTGTTCAGTTGGCAGTGCACAGTAAGCAGTTAAAATAATTATGTAGAGTTTAGTCTTGATACTTAATACTCCAATCTTGATACAATAAATAAAATGAAAATAATAGTTCCAATGGCTGGTCGTGGTTCACGTCTTCGCCCACATACATTAACCATCCCAAAACCATTGATTCCTGTGGCAGGAAAGCCAATCGTTCATCGTTTGGTAGAAGATATTGCCGGAGTTTTGAATCAGGATATTGAAGAAGTTGCGTTCATAATCCACGAAAGTTTTGGCAAAAAAGTAGAGGAAGATTTGATTGCCATTGCCCAAAAATTAGGTGCAAAAGGAACCATTTATTATCAAAACGAAGCACTCGGAACAGGTCATGCGATTATGTGTGCCAAAGATTCTCTAAGCGGTCCTGCGGTAATTGCTTATGCAGATACGTTGATTCGCGCCGATTTCGATTTAGACAAAACTGCCGATAGCGTTATCTGGGTAAAACAAGTTGATCACCCTGAAGCCTTTGGTGTAATCAATCTGAATGATAACAACGAGATTGTCGAGTTAGTGGAAAAACCAAAGGAGTTTGTTTCTGATTTAGCGGTTATTGGAATATACTATTTTAAAGATATTTCCGTTTTAAGAGAGGAACTTCAATCTGTTTTGGATAATAATATAATTCACGGTGGCGAATACCAAATCAATGACGGAATTAAGCAAATGATGGCTAAGGACATGAAATTTGTACCGGGGAAAGTCGATGAATGGATGGATTGTGGTAACAAAGACGTTACAGTGGAGACCAATTCGAGAATGTTAGGCTTTTTGCACAACGACGGCGAGCATTTAGTTGACTATGGTGTAAAACAAGAAAACTCAACTATTATTCCGCCATGTTATATTGGTGAAGATGTGGTTTTGATAAATTCGACTGTTGGTCCAAATGTATCGTTAGGAAGAGGAACACACGTTACGGATTCAACAATTAAAAATAGCCTGGTTCAAACGCATGCCCATATCAAAAATGCCAATTTAGACAACGCGATGATTGGAAATCACGTGAATTTTGATGGTAATTTTACAAGCATTAGTATTGGAGATTACTCGGTCTTAGAATAAAAAGAATGAAAAAAATTGGAATTTATTGTCTATTGTTTTTTGGAATGCTTTGTGTTCCCAATGTTGTTTTGGCTCAAAGCGAACCGAATAATGATGTTGTCACGATAGATGATGGATTTCAGGATTTATTCTATGAAGCGATACAACAACGTAGCATCGAAAACTACGATAAAGCTATTCTGGCTTTAGAAAAAGGGAAAGTAATCCAACCCGATAACGCAGTAGTCTATTTCGAGTTGGGCAAGAATTACTTAGCGCAAAAAAAGTACAGGGAAGCCTATGATAACTTTGAGAAAGCATCCAAAATGGATCCGAAAAACCGTTGGCCTTTGGTAGGTATGTATGATGTTTGTTATGAGACCCGCGACTATAATGCAGCGATTCCGATTGTTGAAAAATTGGTAACATTCAAGGAAGATTACAAGGAAGATTTGACTTCGCTATATATGAATACGCAACAATTTGACAAAGCCTTGGAACTCATTAACGAATTGAATGCAAAGTTTGGCAAAACGGAGAAGCGCGAATTGTATAAGGCGGATATTCTGAAAGATGCTAAATACCAATCGGCTGAAAAGTTCAATTTGTTGGATCAGATTAAGAAATTCCCAAAAGAAGAATCCAATTATATCTCTTTGATCTACATGTATTCACAGAGCAATCAGGAAGAAAAAGCATTGGAAATTGCACAGAAATTAGAAAAGGAAATTCCAACGTCTGATTGGGCACAAGTGAGTTTGTTCAAGTTTCATTTAAATAATAATGATGGAGATAACGCGGTGAAAGCTATGAATATTGTTTTTCCAAGCAAAAAAATAGATTCCAGAATTAAACACAGAATGCTCAATGAGTTTTTGATTTTTACTAAAAACAATCTAAAATACGAAACCGATTTGGACAAAGCCATTTCTTATTTTGACAATGATAGAGAGATACGCGTTGCCAAGGAAATAGGCAAATTTTATTATTCAAAAGCCAACTGGGAGAAAGCCATTAAGTATTTTAAAATGCATTTGACAAGTGCTGAAGACGACGTTGACACTCAGTTTTTATTATTGCAGACCTATACCGAAAACCAACAATTTAATGATTTGGCCAAAAAAGCAGATGACCTGACGCAACTTTTTCCAACCCAACCGCAGTTTTATTATTATGCGGGTCTTGCTAATAATCAGCTGAAGAACTTTAAAAAAGCGACAACGTTTTTAGAATCTGGCTTAGATTTTGTTATTGACGACGATCCATTGGAAATCAATTTTAATATTCAATTAGGGGAAGCATATAGCGGCTTGGGAGATGCAAATAAGAAAGAAAAGTATTTTGCCAAAGCAGATGAGCTCATAAAAAAACAAAAGAAATAATGAAAAAAGCATTGTGTGTTCTGGCTGTTATTTTTTTGGCTTCCTGCAAATCCAAAGCGGTATTTGTTGATACAAAAACACCGCTAACCGTTGTAAAAGCTGATAGCGCCTTGACTTCCATAAAAATAATTCAAAATCATTACAATAATAAAAATGATTTTTCGACGTTATACATTAGGGCAAACGCCAAATACAAGCACGAAGATAATTCGCAAAGTGTGTCGGCAGAAATCAAGATAAAGAAGGATGAGAAGATTTTGGTAAGCATCCGTGTGTTAGGCATAACCATGGCAAAAGCGCTGATAACACCCAAAGAAGTAAAGTATTATGAAAAAATAGGCGGGAATTATTTTGAAGGAAATTATGAAGCGTTGAGTCAATGGCTGGGAACCGATTTAGATTTTAACAAAATACAGAACATGCTGATTGGTCAACCAATAGACGATTTGAGAAAAGGCAATTATTCGTTTACAGAAACAGACAAATTCTATAAACTGAATACAGTTGAAGATAAAACTGAAAAATATTTTTCCTTTGAAGCGGAGCATTTTTTGCTAAAAAAGCAAGAAATTAACCAACCGGAAAAAGAAAGAAGTTTTGAAGTGAATTATCCCAAATTTCAGGATTTCGCTTCGGGCATTTTCCCGTCAGGTTTGACTATAAATGCGTTTCAGAAGAAAGGAAAAACTACCATCATAGTAGATTATAATTCGATAACGTTCAACGAAGATTTATCTTTTCCTTACAGTGTTCCTGATGGATATGACAGAATTTTTATAAAACAAGATTAGCCAAAATAAAAACCGATGCCAAAATTATTTCTCTCTTTATTATTCCTCTGTTTCACCATTCAAATGTGGGGGCAACCACCAACACAGGAACAACTCGAAGAGCGCAAAGCTAAAATTCAGTTAGAGATTCAGGAAAAAGAACAATTATTGCAATCTGTAAAAAGCAAAGAAAAATCGGTGGTTACCCAATTGCTGCTTCAGAGAGAAAAGATTGGTTTAAAAGAAAAACTGATAAAAACAACTGAGAAACAAACCAAATTGTTGGGCAACGATATTTATGTAAATCAAATAAAAATCAACCAACTCAATCGCGATTTGGAACAACTGAGAAAAGATTATGCCGCAATGATTTTTAAATCGTATAAAAGCCGATCTGAACAAAGCCGGGCCATGTTTTTATTGTCTTCAGAAAACTTTTTGCAAGCCTATAAAAGAGCGCAGTATATGAAACAATATGCAAGCTACAGGAAAATGCAAGGGCATGAAATTGAGGGAAAAACAAAGCAACTTGTTGGGTACACCAACAAAATTCTGGTTCAGAAAACGGAAAAGGAAAAGCTAATTACAGAAAATGAAAATGAAAAGAAAGAATTAGTAAAAGAGAAACAAGAACAGGAAAAAATAGCGCTTCAAATACAAAAAGATAAAGGTAAAATCACAGCGGAAATTAAGAAAAAGCAAAAGGAAACCAGAAAAATTGATGCACAAATTCAAAAATTAATTCGACAGGCTATCGCTGCGGCTAATAAGAAAACGGCTGCGGCAAAAGCAAAAGCTAATCCGGGAACAACTGCAGCCTCTACGAAAAAAGTTGAAACATCTGAAAAAATCGTGTTAACCTCGGAAGGACAACTTGTAGCTAATAACTTCAAGGCCAACAAAGGAAAATTACCATGGCCTGTTGAAAAAGGCGCTGTTTCGTTACCTTATGGTGATCAGCCGCATCCGATATACAGAACGCTTACGGTTCATAATAGTGGTGTTGAAATCACCACAGAAAATGGAGCTACAGCCAGAACAGTTTTTGGTGGAGAAGTAACCAAAGTAATTAAATTATCGCCTTTAAATATTGCAGTTTTTATTCAGCATGGAGATTATTTCACGGTGTATCAAAACTTAAGTAGCGTTAGCGTAAGTGTTGGAGATAAAGTTTCCACCAAACAGACTTTAGGGAAAATCAGAACCAATGGTGATACAGGGAAAACGGTTTTGAAATTCCTGATACTTCAAAATACGACCTATAATAACCCAGCGACTTGGTTATTTAATATGTAAAAAAAAGTCCTCTCGTTCATAAAACGAGAGGACTTTTTTGTTATAAAAACAATGCTTTCAATTCGGTTGCATCGTGCGGATTCATTTTACCGGCCAAAACTAAACTTAATTGTTTTCTGCGCAAAGCTGCATCATAGCGTTCTTTCTCCAGTTCTGTTTCGGGAACGATAGGAGGAACACTTACAGGATTTCCAGTTTCATTTACGGCTACAAAAGTATAAATAGCTTCATTCGCTTTGGTTCTGATGCCTGATTCTCTGTCTTCTATCCAGACATCTAAGAAAATTTCCATCGAAGAATTGAATGCTCGTGATACTTTAGCTTCGATAGTTACTACACTTCCCAACGGAATAGCGCGATTAAAAGCCACGTGATTCACCGAAGCTGTAACAGTAATTCTACGGGAATGCCTTCTGGCTGCAATACTGGCGGCTCTGTCCATTCTGGCGAGTAATTCACCTCCAAAAAGATTGTTTAAGGGATTGGTTTCGCCAGGTAATACTACATCGGTTAAAATGGCTAACGATTCAGAAGGATGTTTTGGGTTCATACTTTTTTTTGCAAAGGTACTTACTGAAAACAAAAAATCCCGATTTATCGGGATTTTTTTATAATTCTTCAACCAAAAGCCAGGCGTCTTTGTTGTCTAATTTTTGAATATTCTTCATGGCTTCATGAGCTTCAGAGTAGGTCGAATAACTTCCGTAAAGCACAGGAAACAATCCATGTCTGTTTGGTGCTAATCTTTTGGCTTTTTTAAATCCTAATTTAAGCAGTCTTTGATATTGCTCTTCTGCATTGCTCTCAATTCTAAATGCACCGGCAACCACACAATAAGGCATTTTTTCTGCAGCAACAGTTAATGTAACCGCAGGTAATGGATTTGAAATATAAAAAGTAGCTTCCTGAATTTTTTGATTTATCTTTTTCTGAACATTGGTTTCTACGATAAGCGTTTCCTGCGCAATTTTGTTTTCGTAATACTTGTACCCAACAGTTCCTGTAATTCCTGCCGATAACAGGAAAACAGCAGCATATTTCAAAACGGAATAATTTCTTCTTTTCTCAGGCGTGAATATAATTGGCGCTTTTTCTTCCAATTGTTCAACTTCTTCTTTATAGACTTCGCGTTTTACAGAAGGCGAAACAAACGAACTCAACCCGAAAGATTCTTTTAGGTAATTGATCTGATCGATAGGAACAAAAACAATGTTGTTCTCCGAATTCAGTGAAAAATCACCCACATTTTTTACAGAGAAATTTCCAAAATCCTGAATTTTAGTTTTCCAATGTGAGACTTCGTTCTGAATGATGTTTATCGCAATCTCATAAGATATTTTTTCAGCTTGCGCCAAATGGTTGGCCAACAATCCGTCATTATTTTTGATAAACGGATTAAAGGAAATTATCTTTTTTGGAGGATAAAACGAATGTGAGCTCTCATCTAGTTGCGCTGACTGAAATTCAGTCAGAAATGCACCAAATCCTGGTACAGTGACACATTGATAACGATATAATAATTGGGAAATGTATTGTTCAATCTTCATATGGACAAATTTAGATAAACAATGATACCATCAAAAAATTATTCACAAAATTTATTAACAATCCAAAGAAAAAATATTTATTTTTGTAGTAAAATAAGCACATGGACTCAACGGAACTTTTTAACCTTTTGGCACTATTAAAAGTAGAAGGCGTTGGAGATATTGTTGCCAAAAAACTCATAAATCATTGCGGTTCAGCCCAAAATGTTTTTGATTCCAAATCGCGATTACTTAAATCAATTGATGGAATAGGCGATATTTTGATTAAAAACCTCAATGATAAAACCATTTTTGAAAAAGCGGAGAAGGAAGTGCGATTTATTGAGAAAGAGAAACCAGCTATTTTGTATTACCAAAATGATGACTATCCGGATAAACTGAAACATTGTATTGACGGGCCGATTTTGCTTTTTGCTTCGGGGAATTTCGACTTCAAAAACAGAAAAATAATCAGCATTGTCGGGACACGAGAAGTTACTTCTCATGGGATAGATTTTTGCAAAAAACTTATTGAAGATTTAGCGGTTTTCAATCCGATAATTGTCAGTGGGTTTGCATACGGTGTTGATATTGTTGCCCATCAGGCGGCGATGGAGAATAAGCTACAGACCATTGGAGTTTTAGCACATGGATTAAATCAGGTTTATCCAAAGCCACATAAGAAATTTGTTGCCAAAATGGAAGAGAACGGTGGTTTTCTGACTGAGTTTTGGAGCAATTCAAATCCGGATAAAGAAAATTTTGTCAAAAGAAATCGCATTGTCGCCGGAATGAGTGAAGCTACTGTTGTAATTGAAAGCGCCGAAAAAGGAGGTTCATTAATCACAGCTATAATGGCAAATGAATACAATCGGGATGTGTTTGCCGTATCGGGAAGAACTTCGGATAAATATAGTCAGGGATGCAATAATCTAATAAAAACACAACGCGCCAATTTGATGACTTCCGCCGCCGATTTGGTTTATATCCTGAATTGGGAATTAGAAAACAAACCGACAAAACCAGTTCAAAAACAATTGTTTGTTACTCTGGATATTGAGGAACAAAAAGTCTATGATTATCTGCAGCAAAACGGAAAGCAATTGTTAGACGTCATTGCTCTCGAATGTGATTTTCCAATTTTTAGAATTTCATCCTTGCTTTTAACTATGGAATTGAAAGGCGTTATTCGGCCTTTGCCGGGAAAATTGTTTGAAGCGATTTAATTTTACTCAAACCCCAGTTTCACTCTGACTTTATTCAAAACAACATCTGCAATTGCTCTCGCTTTTGTGGCGCCTTGTTTTAGTAACCCATCAACTTCGGGCCAATTGTTCATATAGTAATTGTATTTTTCGCGTTCGGTTTTGAAATTGGCAACAATTAACTCAAACAATTCCTGCTTCGCGTGACCATAACCAAAGTCTCTGTTGACATTTGCATATTTGGTTTTCATTTCGGCGATTTGAGCTGCATCTGCCAGCAATTTATAAAGGCCAAATATTTTGCAGGTATCTGGATTTTTTGGTTCTTCCAATGGTGTGCTATCGGTTTCGATACTCATGATTTGCTTGCGCAACGCTTTATCATCCAGGAAAATATTGATGATATTCCCACGGGATTTACTCATTTTCTGACCATCCGTTCCCGGAACATACATCGTTCCTTCCTCAACTTTAGCTTCAGGAATTACAAAGGTTTCTCCCATCAGATGATTGAAACGGGATGCCACGTCACGAGTGAATTCGATGTGCTGCATTTGGTCTTTTCCAACAGGGACAAAATTGGCATCATATAATAGAATATCCGCCGCCATCAGCATTGGATACGAAAATAAACCAGCATTGACATTATCGAGCCTGTCTTTTTTGTCTTTAAAAGAATGAGCTAATTCTAATCGGCTAAAGGGAAAAAAACAGCTCAAATACCAAGACAATTCAGCTGTTTGTGCCACATCGCTCTGACGGTAAAAAATCACTTTATTAACATCTAATCCACAAGCCAGCCAAACAGCAGCCGTGCTATAGGTGTTTTGACGAAGTTCGTCTCCATTTTTTATTTGGGTAATCGAATGCAAATCGGCAATAAAAAGGAACGATTCGTTATTAGGGTTTTTTGACAGTGCAATAGCGGGCAAAATGGCACCCAATAAATTTCCTAAATGTGGTGTTCCCGTACTTTGAATTCCGGTTAATATTTTTGACATAGTATTTTAATTTCAACCGCAAAGGTCGCAAAGTTTTTCGCAAAGGTCGCAAAGTTTTTATAAGTTGTTTACAATTCTTCGTATTCCATTTTTTAATAAAACTTCATTGAAGTTAATGAGTAATCCGAGTTTGAAACCACCAAGTTTCAAATAAGTTAACGTTTGAGCAAGATGAATGTCATTCAAAGAATCAACACTTTTTATTTCGATTATTAATTTATTTTCAACCAACAAATCTATTCTGTATCCACAATCGAGTTTAACTTCTTCAAAAACTAACGGCAATGCTTTTTCTTTCACAACGTTTAACCCAGATTTATTTATCATGTAAAACAACGATTCTTTGTATGCACTTTCAAGTAATCCTGGGCCAAGAACCTTATGGACATCAATAGCTAATCCGATAATCTTTGTTGAAATTTCATTTTCTGTCATAAACTCTTTTTCACTTTGCGGTTTCTTTGCGAACTCTGCGGTTAAAAAATCAAAGTTAAACCTTTGTATCAAAAATTGCATACGTTTCATTACTTTTGACAATATGAGAGCATTGAAAATTGGTTTTTGGATACTTTATCGCATTTGGTTCTACGTTTTAATGGCGATTCCAATAATTGTTATGTTTCCTTTTCTTTTTATTTCAATTCTTTCCGAAAAGTGGTATCCATATTTTTTTGTAATGGCCAGAATTTGGGCCAAAATCATATTGTTTGGTATGGGCTTTAGGGTTCGATTGGAAACAGAACAAGAAATCATTGAAGGCAAAAGTTATATGTTTGTTGCCAATCATACTTCGATGACTGATATCATGTTAATGTTGTCGGTGGTAAAAAATCCTTTTGTCTTTGTGGGAAAAAAAGAATTGGCAAAAATTCCACTTTTTGGATTTTTTTATAAAAGAACATGCATTTTGGTAGACAGAAACAGCTCTAGAAGTAGAATGGCAGTTTTTGAAAGAGCTCAAAAAAGACTAAGTCAGGGACTGAGTATTTGCATTTTTCCCGAGGGAGGCGTTCCCTATGACGAATCCATAGTGTTGGATGAATTTAAAGATGGTGCTTTCCGACTAGCAATCGACCATCACATTGCCATAGTTCCGATTACTTTTGCAGATAACAAAAAACGTTTTTCTTATACTTTTTTCAGCGGCAGTCCGGGGATAATGCGTGTAAAAATCCATCATTTTTTTGATACCAAAAATCAAACTTCCGAATATAAAAAAACAGTAAAAGCAGATGTTCGTCAGGTTATTTTAAACCAACTTCAAGTTTATAATCCATAAAAAAAGAGTCCCGAATTTCGAAACTCTTTTCCGTCATTACTCGAAAGTAATAACACCATCTTAACTAATTTTAAAACAAACCTAACTAAAACTTGTAGCTAATTCCGCTGTAAATTCCAAAAATGTAGGGTTTGAAATTACCGGCGTTAGAGCTAAATGTGTTCAATTGATATTTTATTGTTGGTTCCAAATTGAATTCAAAAGATTTCATAAAACCATATTTTACTCCCAATCCCAAATTGGTGCTGAAATGGATATCGTTTAAATTATTTGCTTTTCCGAGCAACACATCTCTGTCTTCTGATACAATTGAAATGCTATTGTCTTGTAAAAAAAGTGTGCTGAATCCACCAATAATCTTTATGCCGAATTTTTTATCAAAAAGAGAATATGTCATTTCGACAGGCATTTCTAAATAACCAATTTCCTGTTTCAGATAACCATTGTTTTCATGTATAAGCGTATTCTCAAAAGGCAATAATCCAGTTTCTGAAGCTGTATTCAAGGCTCT
>JAYURX010000428.1:0-6817 GCA_043755965.1 Flavobacterium sp.
GTCTAAAAACGAAGTGGAATATAAGTCGATTAAGGATTTTGAATACGGTGAATTTTGCGACTGGATTTGGATTTCCTGCAATTATATTCCGTTTATGAGTTTGGTAAAAAAGGATAATTACGAATATGGTGATGGCGGATTTTCAAGTTTGGTTCCCATCAGGGAAGCCATTAATCGTGGCGCCACCGAAATTGATGTTGTGATATTGGAAACCGAGGTACAGATTTCTCCCAGAAGCATTGGTAAAAATCCCTTTTCATTGATGATAGATTTATTTCAGATACTTTTAAATCAGGTGGAGAAGCATGATATTACCATTGGGAAATTGGCTGCAAACAACAAAAATGTAAAACTCAATTTATACTACACACCTACAACATTAACTAATAATGCCTTGATTTTTGATAAAGGAAAAATGAAACAATGGTGGCATCAGGGCTATGAGTATGCTAAAAACAAAAGCGAATTAATGAGTGATAATTTGCAGTAATTTTATGCCTTAAATTTTAAAATAAACTTAGTTCCGACATCAACGGTAGATTTTACACTAATTTCACCTTCAGTGCGAGACATTAGATTCTTAACACCTGAAAGACCAATCCCAGTTCCGGTATTATTAAACCTATCGATTTTACCCAGCGTTACGAACATTCCGAAAATGTCCTGTAGCTTGTCATTTTCGATCCCAATACCATTATCCTTAACGACAATCGTAAAAAATCCTTCTTCTACTAAAACAGTAATGTCAATTATGACTTTGGGTTTATCGTTGTATTTTATGGCATTACTGATAAGATTGATGAAAATTTGCTCAAAAAGAGATTTGTAATTAAAAATTTCGATGTTTTCCGGAAGGTTAATTTCAAATTCATTTTTAGGATTCAGTAATTGAACTCCACTTTTCAGAACGCTATTCAAATAGAAAAACTCTTTATCATCTGGAGACATAACCCCATTTTTATATGAAACTAAAATAGCGTCTATATATTCCTTTATTTTTTTTGAAGATTCTTTTATTAGATCAATATACATATTTGCCTCAGGATTCTTTATCCCGCAATGCTCATCCTTTAGTAAATCCGTAAGGCCTATAATATTATTTAAAGGTGATTTGATGTCATGAGAAACAACATTGGAAAAATGTTCCAATTGGTCGTAGCTTTCTTTTAAAATATTATTTTTTGTTATTAATTTATAGTTCAGTTTCTTAAGCTCCAATAATTTAACAACCTGGCGACTAAGGGTTTTTAGTGCTTTTTCCTGAAATTCATTTAGCTGTTTTGTTTTAATATCAATAACGCATAACGTTCCCAATGAAAAACCTTCATCGTTAATCAAGGGAATTCCTGCATAAAAAACAATGTTTGGATCGCTAGTCACCAATGGCGAATCGTGAAAACGAATATCTTTTCGGGCGTCTTCCACCACAAACATAGAATCGTTATGGATAGCATGCGCGCAAAACGACAAGGTTCTCGGAGTTTCAGTTATCGATAAACCATGGGCGGACTTAAACCATTGTCTATCGGCATCTACTAATGAAATTAAGGATATTGGGCTTTCACAAATTTCTGAGGCCAATTTTGTGATTTCATCAAAATCGCTTTCTTTTTCAGTATTTACTATTTTGTACTCGTCTAATATTCTTTGGCGCCTTACTTCATTATCAGGCAATTGTGCTGGAATCATGGCCTGGTATTTTTTTTTCAAAACTAACGCTTATTATTGAATCTAGCTTAAGATTTGTTTAATATTTTAACATTTATATGTACAAAAAAACTTATATTTGATTAAAATTGTAAGTATTTTATGTTAGTAAAAGTTTTCGGAAGCGCAGTTTTTGGAGTTGAAGCAACGACCATTACCGTAGAAGTAAATATTGATAAAGGTATTGGTTATCATTTGGTTGGTTTGCCCGATAACGCCGTCAAGGAAAGCAGTTATCGCATTGCGGCAGCCTTGAAAAATAATGGGTATAATTTGCCGGGAAAGAAAATCACAATAAATATGGCGCCAGCCGATTTGCGAAAAGAAGGCTCAGCCTACGATTTGACTTTGGCCATTGGAATTCTTGCTGCTTCCGGACAAATAAAAGCTGACGAAGTCAACCAATATTTAATCATGGGAGAATTGTCGCTCGATGGCGGTTTGCAGCCCATAAAAGGCGCACTTTCTATTGCAATCAAAGCCAAGGAAGAAGGTTTTAAAGGTTTTTTTCTTCCAATGCAAAATGTTAAAGAAGCCGCGATAGTTACAGGTTTGGATGTTTATGGGGTTGAAAATGTGTTGGAAGTGATTGATTTTTTTGAAGGAAATGGCACTTTGGAGCCAACA
The DNA here is from genome assembly GCA_043755965.1 of Flavobacterium sp. Taxonomy (GTDB): domain Bacteria; phylum Bacteroidota; class Bacteroidia; order Flavobacteriales; family Flavobacteriaceae; genus Flavobacterium. Next base: position 2,335 of record JAYURX010000428.1, read on the forward strand.
ATTATAGACACCAAGGAAGAGTTTAATAAAACATTAGATTTCCCCGAATTTGATTTTTCGGATGTCAAAGGTCAGGAAAGTATCAAGCGCTGTATGGAAATTGCCGCTGCCGGTGGACATAATATTATTTTGATTGGTCCGCCGGGTTCAGGAAAAACAATGCTTGCCAAACGTTTGCCCAGCATTTTACCGCCTATGACAATGCACGAGGCATTGGAAACCACAAAAATCCACAGCGTTGCCGGGAAAGTAAAAGACTCAGGATTGATGAATCAACGGCCATTTAGGAGTCCGCATCATACCGCTTCGAGTGTTTCCTTAGTTGGAGGCGGAAGTTATCCGCAACCGGGAGAAATTTCATTGGCACACAATGGTGTTTTGTTTTTGGATGAATTGCCCGAGTTTAAAAGAGAAGTGCTAGAAGTAATGCGCCAACCTTTGGAAGACAGGGAAGTCACGATTTCGAGGGCAAAATTCACGATTACTTATCCATCCTCTTTTATGTTAGTGGCAAGCATGAATCCAAGTCCGAGTGGTTATTTTAATGATTCTGATTCGCCGGTCAGTTCGTCACCGGCAGAAATGCAACGCTATTTAAGCAAAATCTCCGGGCCATTATTAGACCGGATTGACATTCATATTGAAGTTACGCCTGTTCCTTTTGACAAACTTACCGAAACCAGAAAAGCAGAAAGCAGCATCGAGATAAGAAAGCGTGTCACATCAGCCAGAGAAATTCAGTCAAAGCGTTTTGAGGCGTTTGAAAACATACATTACAATGCGCAAATGAGCAGCAAACAAATTCGGGAGTTTTGCGCTTTGGATGAAGCATCATTGGCACTTTTAAAAAAAGCAATGGAACGCTTAAATCTATCGGCAAGAGCTTTTGACAGAATCCTGAAAGTATCGAGAACAATTGCGGATTTAGAAGATACATCAATTGTAAATTCCAATCACATTGCTGAAGCTATTCAGTATCGAAGTCTGGATAGAGATGGTTGGCTTGGATAATTTTTCCAATATTATCCTGACTCACTCCAGCTGACTCACTCCAGCTGACTTCCCTCCAGCTGACTTCCCTCCAGCTTTAGCTGGAGGATTAAAATAATAAAATAATAGGCTTTAGCCAAAATCTATAAATTATGCCTTATCTAAAAATTTATATCCATTTTGTTTGGTGTACAAAAAACAGAGAACCATTTTTGAACACTATAGAATCTAGGAAATTGGTATGGAAACACATCAAAGAAAATGCTAAACAAAAAGGAATATATATTGATTTTGTTAATGGTTATGAAGATCATTGTCATTGTTTGATTTCATTAAATATAAATCAAAGTGTAGATAAAATTATGCAATTAATAAAAGGAGAATCTTCTTTTTGGATTAATAAAAACAAAGAATTATTTCCTAATCACAATGGAAAAAAGTTTGAGTGGCAAGATGAATATTTTGCTCTTTCTGTTTCTGAATCTGTAGTAAATAAAGTTAGAAACTACATTAAAAATCAAGAAGAGCATCATAAGAAAAAAACTTTCAAAGAAGAATATGATGAGATAATTGAAAAATATAAAATTCAAAAATGATTTGTATTTTGGCTAAAGCCAATGAATAATATTTTTTGTTTTCCTCCAGCTAAAGCTGGAGGCAATTCAGATAAATTTACAATATCTGGCACCAATCAACACGGCATTATTTAATCCAACAACGCCGAAAAAGTGTCGCCTTGTTTGATATCACCCGAGTTAAATCCCTTTTTAAACCAGTACATACGCTGCGCTGATGTTCCATGCGTAAAGGTATCCGGTTGCACTTGTCCGCTTACTCTGCTTTGAATAGCGTCATCACCAACAGCATTTGCCGCACTAAGCGCTTCTTCAATATCGCCTTCTTCTAGTAAGTCTTTATTATAATGTGCCCAAACCCCGGCATAAAAATCAGCCTGTAGCTCAATGCCAACTGAAAGTTTATTTGCTTCAGTTTCGCTTCTCCCTGATTGCATCTGTCGAATCTTATTAGAAGTTCCTACCAGATTTTGGATATGATGCCCCATTTCATGCGCGATAACATAGGCAATGGCAAAATCGCCACCTTTGGCACCAAAACGGGATTTCAGTTCTTCAAAAAAGCGTAAATCCATATAGATTTTTTTATCGCCGGGACAATAAAATGGACCAGCAGCAGAGGTTGCACTACCACATGCTGTTTCCACGCCATCATCAAAAAGCACCATTCCAGGCTCTTCAAAACTCATATTATTTTCGTCAAAAATTGTTGTCCACGTTTTGGTATTGTATACAAAAACCGATTCGGAGAAATCACCCAATTCCTTTTCCTGGGCAGACAATTCCCTTGTTTGTGTTTGGTCACCAGTCTGTGTTCCTTGTGTTTGCTGGATTATGTTACCAATGGTCTGCCCAGTTTCACCACCAAACATGTTAAGTAGTAAAACTACAATTCCAATAGCTCCTCCACCAAGAAGGGCTTTTCCACCGCCTGACATTCCTCTGCGGTCTTCAAAATTCCCGCTGTCTTGTTTAAACCATTTCATAATAACAAATTTAGGTAATTGTTATCCATTGACTTATAATTTTAACTAAAAATTCTTTATCAATTGGTTTCGGTATGTAGTCGTTCATTCCAAATTGTATACATTTTTCTTTTTCACCAACGATGGTTCCGGCCGTTAGGGCAATTATCGGGATATTTTTGGCTTTTGGAATTTTCCTGATTTCTACAGTGGCATCATAGCCATTCATTACAGGCATTTGAATATCCATTAAAATCAAATCCGGAATAACAGTCTTTATTTTTTCGAGTGATTCTTCGCCGTTTTCCAATTCAAAAATTTGCGCGTTGGGCAGAATCTGTTTCACTAAGGTTTTTGCCAAAAGCATGTTCATTTTGTTGTCTTCTACTATAAAAACAATTTTTTCATCGTTAGTGACAATTGTGTTTGATGAAACTGCTTTTGAAATAGTTTTTACATTTTCATCGGCTGTTTGTTGGTTTGAATACTCAACTTCAAGCACAAAACTAAATTCACTTCCTTTTCCAAATTCACTTCCAAGTTCTAATTGGCTATCCATTAAAGTCAAAAGTTGGTTCGAAATAGAAAGCCCTAAGCCAGTTCCTCCAAATCGTTTGGTTGTTGAAGTGTCTTCCTGGGAGAACGCTTCAAAAATTCGCAATTGGTTTTTCTTTTTTATCCCAATTCCGGTGTCTTTTACCGAAAATTTCAATTCTATTTTATGTTCGCTTATATACTCAAAAACAGAAACGGATAAGTCAATTGCTCCTACTTCTGTGAATTTTGCGGCATTGCTTAGTAGATTGATTAAGATTTGTTTTAGTCTGATATAATCTACAAATATATATTTTGGCACGTTTTCGTCAATCGCTAAATTAATCTTGAGGTCTTTTAGATTGGCTTCATATTTTACTAAATCAACTACCTGATTTGTAATTTCTGACAGCTCGATTTTTTCGAAGTTGAGCTCTAATTTACCTGATTCTATTTTCGAGAAATCCAGAATGTTATTGATGACTTCCATTAATGAATTAGCAGATTGATTGATGGTGTCCATATATTTTTTTTGGATCTCTTCTAAGTTGGAGTTCATTAAAAGTTCTGTAAACCCAATTATACCGTTTAATGGAGTTCTGATTTCGTGGCTCATGTTTGCCAAAAACTCAGATTTTGCTTTGTTAGCAGCCTGAGCATAATTTTTTTCTTTGATTGCTTCTTCAGCTTCCATTCGTTGGGTTATATCAATGAAAATACCAACTAAAAATTCTATTTTTCCATCTTTAAAAATTGGCTCGCCAAATTCTTCAACCCAAACATAATGCCCGACTTTATTTATTATTCTATAGACTAAATGAATTTTTTTCTTGCTTTTGAACAGTTCGTCGGCTTTGGCTTTTACAATTTTTAAATCGTCGGGATGTACCAAATCAATATAGAAAATTTTATTTTGAAGAAAATCTTCTTTAGGGTAACCTGTCAGCTTTTCAATTTCATCGTTCAAATATATTTTTGACCATTTCTCATCATATTCAGACAGGTGGACTGTTCCCGGAATATTGCTGGCAAGAAGCCTGAATTTTTCTTCACTTTCCTTGATAATGGCTTCATTCAGATTACGCTCAATAGCATAGGAAATGTTGTTTGCCAAAGTTTGAAGTGTACTAACTTCGTCATTTGTCCATTCCCTTTCATTTTGGGTTACGATGAATCCAATCGTACCATATAGATTTTTCTTGACAAAAACGGGTAGCAGTAGTATTGATTTTGAATCCAGCGATAGAAAAAGATCTTTGGTGGTTTCGTTTTTTATTTTTTTTACGGAAGAAAAATAGGGTTTGTTCTGTAGCAGATTGTCAACTATGTCCTGAATTTGGGTGTAAGGAACTTCCAAAATCAACGGATTTAATTCTGTAAGGGACTTTGTTTCGCCCGACCATCGGTATTTTTGAATTA
>JAYURX010000429.1:0-6811 GCA_043755965.1 Flavobacterium sp.
TCTGAATTGTTTGGATAGTTTGCAGTTGGACCACCAGCATCCACAAAGTTACCACCACAAACAGGCGGTGCAATTTGAGTTGTTATTGTTGCGGGGCCAGTCCAGGTGCTAAAATCTACTACGCTACAGGCTGCCCTTACATATATATCGTAACATGTTGTAGACGATAATCCGTTAAGCGTAAAAGGATTTGTTGAAGCGGTCACAAAGCCCGTTGTTGCTGCAGTTGGAGCCGGCGAACCACAAGGTAACGCTAAAACATGCCAAGAAGTTGCAACAGTAGTATCAGGATTTGCAGGTTGTATCCAGTTCAAGGTTACCGAGGTTGACAAAACACTATTAGTTGTTAATGTCGTAGGGTTTCTACAAACTGGAGGAGCACCACAAGTGATATTACTTACCCAACCAGCGGCACTAGTTGTTGCATTTGAGGTAAACACAAATGTTAAACATCCGCTAGCTGCAGAGGAGGTAAATGAAGGCGGTAAAGTTGTTCCGGATAAGTTGGCCAAAAGTGGAGCAGTTGCATCATTACCATCATATATTTTTAAAAAGTCAGTATTGATTTGTGTATTAAATGAAGTAAAGGTTACTGTCACAACATCGCCAGGCGTTGTCGGACAAATGGTAGTAGTTTGATTTGCATTATTAGGATAATTAGCTGCTAATCCACCAGTATCAACAAAATTACCACCACAAACAGGAGGCGAAAGTTGAGTTGTCACTGTTGTTGGTCCAGACCAGGTACTGCTATCAGTTACACTACAAACGGCTCTTATATATATGTCATAGCACGTTGCAGAAGTTAATCCCGTAAGTGTATAAGGATTAGTAGGAGCACTTACAAAGCCTGTTGAACCAGCCGTTGGGGGTAGTGAACCACAAGGCAATGCTAAAATTTCCCATGCTGATGCAACAGTTGTATCAGGATTAGCAGGTTGTGTCCAAGTTAATGTTACTGAATTTGGAGTGACAGCACTTGAAGCTATCGCTGTCGGTTTTCTACAAGTTGGAGGCGGAGCACAACTTACATTACTTGCCCAACCAGCAGCGGTAGTCGTACCATTTGATGTAAATACAAATGTTAAACATCCTGAAGCTGAAGAAGCTGTATATGCGGGCGGCAAAGCTGTTCCGGATAGAGTGGCTAATAATGGTGCAGTAGCATCAGTACCATCATATACTCTTAAAAGGTCAACGCCATTTTCTGTATTAAATGCTGTAAAAGTCACAGTAACTAAATCACCCGTAGTAGTTGGACAGATAGTAGTTGTAACGTTGGCATTATTAGCATAATTTCCTCCTGTACCACCTGAATCAACAAAATTTCCTCCACAAACTGGCGGAGCAACAAGGGTTGTAAAGTTGGAGGAAACTACAGACCATGGACTCGAGAATCCTGTCGTACATATTGCTCTTACATAAAAATTATAGGTAGTATTTGGAAGCAAACCTGTTAGTACATATGGGAAAGTACTAGTCGTATTTGTCGGCACTCCAGTTGGAGTTCCTGAGGCCAGAACAACTTCTATTTCCCACCCAGTTCCGGCTCCATTAGGATCTGTCCAGTTTAAGGTAGCTCCATTTGCAGTTATGGCAGAAGCAGTTAATGCCGTTGGGGCTAAACATGGAGCGTCAATGCTCACATCATCTACTAACCATCGGTCACCACCAAGATTCCCGTCCGGTTGAGTAAATACTTTTACGAATGCAACATAAACGAATTGACCAGCAAAAGCAGATAAGCTAACAGTTTTTTCTGTGTAGATATTAAAGTTAGATGTTGGCACAATTAATTCATCTTCGGTCCATTGTTGTACCAATGAATAAGCAAAGGGGTCAGTTTGCGAAGACGTTGCAGGCGTTATTTTTATCTGATAAATAGTCCCTTGATTTCCACTGGTAAACATTCTTGTGTAAAAATGCAATACTCCGTTGGTTGGTATAAGTACAGGGGGAGTTGACAAATATTCTTCGGAAGTAACTCCGGCACTAATATTTTCCCTGTTAACATAGGCAGCGTTAATTCCTTGGTATACAATTGGAGGAGTAGTTACGGCACTGTTAATGCCCCAGCGTACAGGTGATCCGATATTATCAAATACCGCCCAGTTTCCTGTGCCTAAGGTCCAGTTAGTTGACGGAAGTGGGTCAGGACCTGTAGTATTTTCAAAACCTTCAAGAGCCAACTGTGAATAGCCGCTTATAGAAATGAATAAAAACAAAAGTAGTAAAGTAATTTTTTTCATAAAATGAAAATTTAGTTGTTTGTTATTTATTTGAGAAATTTGAAGTCCAAATTTAATAAATTTTATGAAATATTTATGAATTGTTTTAGAAAAAACGCACATTTAACAAAATCAACCTCGCAATCGTTAAGAATCATTAACGATTATGTGATTATTTAATTATCAAATGGCTAATTTTGCACCAAGAATAAATAAAACATGTTAGAAAAAGAAGTTATTAATTTTGAACGAACCGTAATTGTTGGAATAGTTACGCAAAATCAAAACGAGGAAAAATTAACTGAATACCTAGACGAACTGGAGTTTTTAACCTATACTGCTGGAGGAGAAGTCATTAAGAGATTTTCACAAAAATTAGAAAAGCCAAATCCTAAGACTTTTTTAGGAACAGGTAAAATGGATGAAATTAGTTCTTACATCAAAGAGAAAAATATTTCTACCGTAATTTTTGATGATGAACTGTCTCCGTCCCAACAAAAAAACATTTCTAAAATACTTGATTGCAAAGTTCTGGACAGAACAAATTTAATTCTGGACATTTTTGCACAAAGAGCAGAAACTTCCTATGCAAGAACTCAGGTAGAGTTAGCGCAGTGCCAATATTTATTGCCAAGGCTTTCCGGAATGTGGACACACTTAGAACGTCAAAAAGGAGGAATTGGTCTACGTGGTCCGGGTGAAACAGAAATTGAAACTGACAGAAGGATTGTCCGGGATAGAATTGCTTTATTAAAAGAAAAAATAAAAACCATTGACAAACAAATGTCTGTGCAAAGAGGCAATCGCGGCGCAATGGTTAGAGTAGCTTTGGTTGGATATACCAATGTTGGAAAATCAACTTTGATGAATGTAATCAGCAAAAGCGAAGTTTTTGTTGAAAATAAATTGTTCGCTACGTTAGACACTACTGTACGAAAAGTGGTTATTAAGAACCTGCCTTTTTTACTTTCAGACACTGTTGGATTTATTAGAAAATTACCAACTCAATTGGTAGATTCATTCAAAAGTACGCTTGATGAAGTCCGTGAGGCCGACTTACTACTACATGTCGTTGATATTTCCCATCCCGATTTTGAGGAACATATAAGTTCAGTAAATCAGATTTTGCAAGATATAAAGAGCAATGATAAGCCTACGATAATGGTTTTTAATAAAATCGATGCTTTTAAAAATCAGGAAATAGAAGCCGATGATTTAATTACAGAAAAGACAACCAAGCATTATACTTTGGAAGAATGGAAAGCCACCTGGATGAGTAATGTTGGAGAGAAAAACACCTTGTTTATTTCGGCTACCAATAAAGAGAATTTTGAAGAATTCAGAGAAAAAGTATACGAATCTGTTAGAAAAGTCCACATCACAAGATTCCCATATAACAAATTCCTGTATCCGGATTATAAAGATGCTGTTGAAAAAGAATAGCGTTTAATCCCTATTGCAGATAATAAATATACCCAAAATTAAACCAAACATTCCAGTCGTTTGCTCTATTCTCAGTATAAATAGTTGGATCGGGATTTAAACCGTCAACCCAATTTGAAAAGTAATATTGCAATCTCAAATCAACCATCAAATCTGATAATTCGGTCAATTTATACCTGCAACCGACACTGGAAACTATTGACCAAACAGTTCCGCCTTCACTTGTGGTGGCATTGTAATATTTAATGGGTGTTGAAATAGGCGTGTTTAAAGGACCAAGTTCTGACCAGGCTCTCGGATCGTAAAAACTGAATTGTCCACCCAAACTAATAAATGGCGCCCATGAACCTAAAGTAGCCGTAAATTCCCTAATACTTAACGGGAAAAATTCCAACTGCATACCAACATTGGTCACAGCAGTACTTCCTCTCATTGCTCTTAATTGAGTCGCCAATAAACCGGTTCTGCTAGGATCAACCCATCTTCCAAAATGTTGCAATTCTGTTTTATTGTAGGATAACTCACTTCTCAATTTGAAGTGGTCATTAAAATAAGTCTCTGGAGTATAACAATTACACTCAGCTTTGTAGGAGAAATTCAAATAATGAATAATCCCAACAGCATACCCCGTGTTCCCGGCATTTGTAGAAAAATCATGGCGCTCACCGTAATCCGACTGAAAGGCAACGGGACCAAGTATTGCTCCAATTTCATGGGAAAATCCAAACTGAGCATTTACGCTATTGGAAAAGCCAAATAGCAATAGTAAGGTTATAATTAAATTTTTGGGCATTTGCATACTAATTAGTTCAAATCTCGACAAATATATAAAAACATCAATCAGTTATAAAATATAAATAAAAAATACTTGGTTTATATACGAAAAAATAAATGAAAAGTTTTAAACGCCACTACTTTAATAGGTTTATTCCAGTTTTATTACTATAACCACAAAAACAATCAGAATTAAAAAAAAAATATTCGGCTGTTTTTGAATAAAATGTATATTTGTCCGATTTTACGAAATCGATTTCTTAAAAACAGTAATAGTATAATTTATGTCACAAAGTATTAACGCATTTATGGAATTGGTTGCAAAAAGAAATGGTCATGAACCAGAATTTATGCAAGCAGTTATGGAAGTTGCTGAAACAGTAATTCCGTTTATCGAACAAAATAAAAAATACCAAGGCAAAATGCTTTTGGAAAGAATGGTGGAACCGGAAAGAGTAATTATGTTCCGTGTAACCTGGATTGATGATGCCGGAAATACACAAGTAAACCGCGGATACAGAATCCAGATGAATTCAGCTATCGGTCCATACAAAGGAGGAATTCGTTTTCATCCTTCTGTAAACTTGAGCATCCTGAAATTCCTGGCTTTCGAACAAACGTTTAAAAACAGTTTGACAACATTGCCAATGGGCGGTGGAAAAGGTGGTTCTGATTTTGATCCAAAAGGGAAATCCGATATCGAAATCATGAAATTCTGCCAGGCATTTATGACTGAATTATCTAGACATATTGGTGCTGACACTGACGTTCCTGCGGGAGATATCGGTGTTGGAGGAAGAGAAGTTGGTTATATGTTCGGCCAATATAAAAGATTAAGAAACGAATTTACCGGAGTTTTAACCGGAAAAGGAATCACATTCGGAGGTTCATTAATCCGCCCTGAAGCAACAGGTTATGGCGATGTATATTTTGCACAAAACATGTTGGCTACAAAAGGACAAAGCTTTGAAGGAAAAACTGTTGTCGTTTCAGGTTCCGGAAACGTTGCTCAATATGCTATTGAAAAAGCCACTGAATTAGGCGGAAAAGTAGTTACTGCTTCTGACTCTTCAGGATACATCTATGATGCAGACGGAATTACCGCTGAAAAATTAGCCTACATCATGGAAATTAAAAATGTAAACTACGGAAGAATCAGTGACTATGTTACTAAATATGCTTCTGCAAAATTCGTTTCCGGAAAACGTCCATGGGAAGTAAAATGTGATATTGCTTTACCATGTGCTACTCAAAATGAATTAAACGGTGACGAAGCAAAAGCACTTATCACTAACGGATGTATGTGTGTTGCCGAAGGTGCAAACATGCCTTCAACTCCCGAAGCAGTTACGGAATTCTTAAAAGCAAAAATTCTTTTCGCTCCAGGGAAAGCATCAAATGCCGGTGGTGTTGCCACTTCAGGTCTTGAGATGTCACAAAACTCATTGCGTTTGAGCTGGACTTCTGAAGAAGTTGACCAACGATTGAAAAACATCATGGCAAACATCCACGAAGCCTGTGTAAAATATGGTACCGATGCAAACGGATATACAGATTACGTAAAAGGAGCAAACATTGCCGGTTTCGTAAAAGTAGCCGATGCCATGTTAGCACAAGGAATAGTATAACAAAATAACCAACCAATAAACCTGAAAAGGCCATCAGCAATGATGGCTTTTTTTATGAACATATAACAAATTGGTAATTTTTACGTTTATACTATATTTGTATGCTAATTCTTTTCAGATGAAAAAGTGCTTTTTCTGGGTTTTAATTCTTTTTTCCCAAATTTGTTTTTCGCAACCGTTTCAAAATTGGAAAGGTTATTTTTCATATAATCAAATTAAGGATATTTCAGAGTCAAGCACTAAAATTTATGCTGCTGCCGAAAATGCTTTGTTTACCAAAAACCTTGCTTCCAACGATATCAAAACCATAAATACTGTTGATGGTCTCTCGGGACAAACGATTTCAGCCATTTATCACAGTGAAACTTTTAATAAAACAATTGTAGGTTATGAAGACGGATTGATGATTGTCATTAATGATGCTGACGGAAGCATGTTAAACGTTGTAGATATCATCAATAAAAACATTCCGGCTAATATCAAAAGAGTAAATCACTTCATGGAATACGATGGCATCGTCTATGTATCTTGTGATTTTGGAATTGTACAATATAAACTATCAACCTTAGAATTTGGGGATACTTATTTTATCGGGCCGGCCGGACAAGAAATAAAAGTGTATCAAACAGCAATTTTTAATGGTGATATATTTGCTGTAACACAACTTTACGGAATTAGAAAAGCAGCCATAACAAATCCAAATTTGATTGATTTTGCACAATGGCAGGTTTTTGACGG
>JAYURX010000430.1:0-2911 GCA_043755965.1 Flavobacterium sp.
CTGAAGATTCACGGACCTTTTAAAGGAACTTATTTAGGTGTTCACCGGATTTTAAGATGCCATCCATGGGGTAAAAATGGTTATGATCCGGTGCCGGAAAAAAAATGCGAACATTAAAGTTTCCACAATTTAGTAGCCATTTTAGAACAAATCACTATTTTTACACTCTAACCCACCCAACTAATCATGATCTGGAATCCATCAGAAGGAATAAATATTGGCTTTTTCACTATCCGTTTTTACAGCTTGATGTTCGTCATTGCATTCGGACTTGGATGGTATATAATGAAACATATTTTCATCCGGGAAAAAGAACCACTTGAAAAACTGGACACGCTATTTATCTGGACAGTTATTGCGACTTTGCTTGGCGCGCGTTTAGGTCATGTTTTTTTCTACGACTGGGAATATTACCGAAATAATCTGTTGGAAATTTTACTTCCATTCCGATTTACCCCAAACTTTGAATTTACCGGTTTCCAGGGCTTGGCAAGTCATGGTGCTGCTGTTGCCATCATAATTTTCATGTATTACTACAGTTCAAGGGTAATTAACAGACCTTTGCTTTGGGTTTTAGACCGAGTCGTGATTCCTGTAGCCTGTGGTGCTGCTTTTGTAAGAATTGGAAATTTCTTCAACTCCGAAATTGTCGGCAAAATAACCGATTCGCCATTTGGAATTCGGTTTGTGAGGGATTATTATTCCGGGAGAGATGTTGTGAATGCTACCAAAATTTCAAATGTAAACGATGCCTATCACGCGCTTGTTACCGACCCAAAATATGCCGCACTTTTAGAAAAAGTTCCCGCAAAACATCCCGCGCAATTGTATGAAGCAGTGGCGTATGTATTTGTGTTTGCAATTCTTTTCTTCCTCTATTGGAAAACAAAAACAGCCGAAAAACATGGTTTATTGTTTGGCTATTTCCTAATCTTGCTTTGGTCAGTTCGTTTTGTGGTAGAATATGTAAAAGAAAGCCAGGGCGGAATCGAAGAAACCTTCGGATTGCTTTCCACCGGGCAATGGTTGAGCATTCCTTTTATATTAGTGGGAATTTATTATTTATTCGTTGCCGAAAAACCGGTGGATGAAGTATAATCATAAATAAAAAACCGTCTCTTTTCAGGCGGTTTTTTTATTTATTCCGTTTGCTCCATACAGTTCGTCCTACTGACTCGTGTCTTCGTTTTCTGTCAAACCAGTCTTTGCATAGTTGCGCCATTTCTCAGTGCAATCTTTCATGTCCTGCGGCAATTCGGTGTCAAACCGCATAAACTCTTTTGTTACCGGATGGATAAAACCCAATTTTTTTGCGTGCAATGCCTGTCTCGGCAACGTCTTAAAACAATTGTCGATAAACTGTTTGTATTTGGTAAAAGTAGTTCCTTTCAGAATCAAATCGCCTCCATAACGTTCGTCATTAAATAAGGTGTGCCCAATGTATTTCATGTGCACACGGATTTGATGCGTTCTTCCTGTTTCCAGTTTGCAGGAAACCAAAGTAACATAGCCAAAACGCTCCAAAACCTTATAATGGGTAACGGCATGTTTACCTATATCGCCTTCAGGGAAAACAGCCATTTGCATCCGGTCTTTCACGTGCCGTGCAATATTGCCTTCTATGGTTCCTTCTTCCTCTTTTACATTTCCCCAAACCAAAGCAATATATTCACGTTCCGAAGTTTTATCTTCAAATTGCTTTGCCAGATGCGTCATCGCCTGTTCCGTTTTGGCAACAACCATAAGTCCGGAAGTGTTTTTGTCAATTCGGTGAACCAATCCTGGTCGGTCGCTTGAGTTCTTTGGCAGATTTTCAAAATGAAAAGCCAAAGCATTAACCAATGTTCCTGTATAATTGCCATGTCCGGGATGAACCACTAAACCCGGCGGTTTATTGATTACCAATAACTGATCATCTTCATAAACTATATCAAGTGGAATATTTTCGGGAAGTATCAGATTTTCAAACGGCGGATGCGACAACATCACTCGAACCACATCAAAAGGCTTTACCCGGTAATTGGATTTTACCGGAATATCATTTACCCAGATGTTTCCATCTTCGGCGGCTTTCTGAATCTTATTTCGCGTCGCATTGGCAATCAACTGCATCAGGAATTTATCCACACGCAACAACGATTGTCCTTTGTCAGCAACATGTCGGTGGTGTTCAAATAATTCCTCTTCCTCTAATTCGGGCGTATCGTTATTAAGGCTCATCTATCGGAATAATAATTTCGGTAGTATCTACAGTTGTAGTATCAACTGTTTCTTCGTAAGTAATTTTTCCGTCTCCAAGAACCAAATCAATTTTGGACGATTTGAGGATTTTATCACCGGCTTTTAATTTCTTTCCGTCCTGGCGCAATTCAAGAACCATGTCTTTGCCCAAATACGGTTTGTAGGTAATCGTTCCTTCCTTTAAGCCTACAGCCTCCAGTGTTGGCACTGCCTGACGATAGGTTTTCTCAATCAAATCCGGCAACGTAACCATGGTATATTTTGAAGCATTTATTTTGATATAAATCTTTCTTCCTTCTTTTACTTTCGCGCCTGCTTTTGGTTCCTGCTCCACAATAGTGAGCTTTGGAAAATCAGGCTTGAAATCAACCGTGTCAAGGATTATATAATCCAAATCGAGAGCGCTTAGTTGTTCTTCCGCCTGTTCCACAGAAAGTTTAGCCAAATCAGGAACTGTGATTTCCTGTCCGTGATGTGTGGTAAAAGTAATCCAATGAAAAAACAAATAGGCTAAAGCAGTAACAATTACCATGGCGGCGAGAATCTGGACAAAGAAAACCCGGCTTGTTAAATACGCACGTAAACTCATAGAGGAAATTTAATTTGCACAAAGATATAAAAAAGATACGCTTCGCTCTCAGATTTTTAGACACGCCTTCGGGCTTTTAGA
>JAYURX010000431.1:0-2901 GCA_043755965.1 Flavobacterium sp.
CAAATGAAAAAAAATATTGTCCTTTTTGTCTTGTTTATTTTACCCATAGTTGCGTATCTTTTCTTTGCTTCTGGTGTAAATAGTTTTATTTCCCTGCCAACCATTACCAAAAACATTCCGGAAGTTAACTCTTGGAAGACCTTGGACAATAAACCGGTTGTTTTAACCAATAAAATCACTATACTTGGCTTTATAGGAAGTGATGTTGTGAAGCACAAAGGGAACTTCTTTAACCTTTATGAAATCATTTACGACAAGTATAAAGATTTCAAGGATTTTCAAGTGGTAATGGTATTGCCAGATGGAACGCAAAAACAGGTTGAGGATTTACTAAAATTAGACATACAGAAATTAGGCACACACAAAGGATGGAATTTTGTTTTTGCTTCGCCAAATGAAATAACCACTTTCTATGACAAACTTCAATTGGTAGGTAAACTAGATAATACCCTGGCCACGCCAAATGTTTTTATCATTGACAAGAAAAGGAACTTAAGAGGCAGAAAAGGAGAAGATCAAAAGGGAACGCCAGAGTATAAAGAAGGATACAACACTATTTTTGTTTCAGAGCTTTATAATAAAATGATGGATGATATGAAAATCATAATTTATGAATATCGTGCCGCACTTAAAAAGAACCAAAATGCTACAAAAAAACTTTAGCTTTTTTATCAAATGAAAAATAAAGCATACATCGGAGTATCGTTTGTCATCTTAGTCTTTGGAATCATTTTTATTCCAAAAATTATCAATAGGATTAAAAGTGGAACCGTAGTTCAGGGAGACAGGCTCGATGCTATTTCCAGTCACAAAAATGGCGAAACCGGTTTGGTGAAAATTGGTCCGGTACCTAAATTTGAATTAACCGACCAAAACGGAGCAAAGATTAGCAATAAAACCTATTTGGGCAAAGTATACCTGGTGGAATTTTTCTTCACAACTTGCCCATCCATTTGCCCGATTATGAATAGAAACATGATTGGTATTCAAAATAAATTCTTTGGAAATCCTAATTTTGGGATTGCCTCAATTTCTATTGATCCGGAACATGATACATCCAAAGTACTGAAAGAGCATGCTAAAACACTTGGCGTGAAATCGTCTAACTGGCATTTCTTAACTGGAGACAAAGACTATATTTTTGATATTGCCAACAAAGGATTTAATCTGTATGCTGGTGAAAATAAAAACGTCGAAGGCGGATTTGAGCATTCCGGACTTTTTGCCTTGATCGACAAAAAAGGAAATATACGCTGCAGAAGAGATGAGTTTGGCAACCCAATTTTATACTATGACGGATTAGAAAAAAAAGGGGTAAAAGCAGTTACAGAAGACATAAAAAAACTTTTAAATGAATAAATCAGACAACAAAACGCTGGAACAACGATTTAGATTCCCAATAATTCTGGTTTCAATACTAATACCCGTAGCCGTAGGTGTTTTATTTACGGTGAAGCTAAAGGATTTTGGTATTGAAGTAGAACCACTCTCTTTTTTACCGCCAATTTATGCCTCCATAAATGGTCTTACCGCCTTATTTTTAGTAATGGGCGTAATGGCGATTAAAAACGGAAACCAAAAAGTACATGAAAGATTCATGACTACGGCGATTGCCTGTTCTGTGATTTTTTTGGTGATGTATATTGCGTATCACATGACAGCGGATTCAACGGTTTATGGTGATGTTGATGGAAACAAAATTTTAGATGCCACAGAAAAAATGTATGCTGGTTCAATGAGGTCTGTGTATTTGTTCATTTTGCTTAGCCATATTGCGTTGTCAATCATAATTATTCCTTTAGTATTGATTACCTACGTCAGAGCACTGGCAGCACGATTTGACAAACATAAAAAAATAGCCAAATTCACTTTCCCGCTTTGGTTATACGTAGCAGTAACGGGAGTTATTGTCTATTTAATGATTTCGCCTTATTATGCTAATTAGTTTTAAAATTTCAAAAATTAAATTCCAAATTCCAAATTTAATTATTGGGATTTGTTTTTTTTGTATTGGAATATCAGCTAATGCGCAGTGCGCTATGTGCCGCGCTTCGTTGGAAAGCGAAGGCAATAAAACTAAAGTGGAAGCGGTAAATGATGGTATTGTGTTTCTAATGGCTATTCCTTACATCATCGTAGCCTTAATTGGCTTTGCGATATATAGAATGTATATGAAGAAGAAAAGTGCTTAGAAAAGACTGAACACTAACAACTGAATACTGATCACTTTTCTTAATCCATTCCATCAATTTTCACATTCATTTTCCCTGTAGTGGTAATAAACGCGATGATGGCTTTATCGGTTACTTCAACCTTTTCAAAATTAAAATCGTTCATAGTTCCGTTAACGAAAACACCTTTCATTGGGGAATAGTTATTCAGATAAGGCAGCAAACTCTTCTTGCCTTCATCCAAATTTTCCTTTATGGAATAACGGCAGGTTTCCTGAATTTTTTTCAAAATAACACCTTGCAATAACCAATTGGCTGTTCGGGTTAATAGCCCTTTACTGTTCAAAACATAATCCATGTGGTCAAAATAAATCTCTTTGGTTACCGCATTATAATTTGGGCTTCCCGAAAGATAAATGGTTCCGTTGATACTTCCGGTCATATCAAGGGCGATAATAATTTTGCTGTCTTTTTGCCAAAGTGCTACATTTTGAACTACAATTTTTCTGCTGCCTGCGGCAAATTCTTTTCCTTTAAAATTACTGGAAATGATCCGGGAAGCGCTTTCGTAAGTTGAAATGGCGGCGACGTTTGCAGTGAGCTTTTCCGGAATTTTGGCTACTGCCTTAAACTGAACGGCATCTCTGTCAAAGCTGTTTTTTGGCTTTAAACCCACCATGGTCTGCATGTTGCATTTCAATCCTAAATCCATATTGATTTGGCTTTTGCC
>JAYURX010000432.1:0-6766 GCA_043755965.1 Flavobacterium sp.
TCAAAACTAGGCACAACTGCACCGGAAATGGTCTTAGTAGTTCCTGAAAAAGTGAAATTTAGATAACCCACCGAATTATCCATTGTGCCATTATTGGTAAAATTACCAGAAACAAGAAAAGTTGCGGCTACAAGCGAAGCAGCATTTAAAGTTACATTCGAACCAATAAAGAAATCATTGCTGGTGCAAGTTGTTGTAAAACTTGGACTAAGAGTTAAAGCCCCCGAAGTAGATTCAAAACGCAAATGCCCAAAAGTACGATTAGTTAAAGAAACCGCAGGTACAAGCGTACTTGAGCCGCGATATATCATTGTTGAAGTAGTATTAAAAGTAGTTCGGTCTAAAAAAAGTGAAACCGCTCTCGCTGTATTATGAATATAGGTACCGCCACTTAGAACCGCAATGCTGGTTCCTGGAACATTCCACCCATGTGATGTCGTGCTACCCGTTATACTCATAGTAACGACACCACCGTTATTGATAGTAAGGTCTGTTCCTACACCGTTGTTTACTGTTACTGCTATTGACGCGCCAGTGAGATTAAGATTTCCGGTTACATAAACCTGATCCATGGTTACGGCTGTTGTTGTGGTGACAGTATGCCCTGTTAAAATCGTAATGGTATTTGCTGCAATTGTTGGCGCAGCAGCAGCGTTACTCCAGGTAACGTTATCCAACGAAGTTTCCCAGGTTCCTGCTACAGCCCAGTCTCCCGATACCTTGCTTCTGTAATATAGCGACGCCGTTTGGGCCGAAAACTCATTTGTAGGATAGGGAAAAGAGGTCCCGCTGACTGTGCAGGTATTAGAACCTATAGGAGTTGCATTTATATCCGTCCAACTTGTGCCATTATAACATTGTGGTAAACAATTACCTTCAGTTCCTATAACATCACCCGCTCCAGAAATATAAGTTCCTGCAAACGTATAACTGGCAGGCGCAACACTTGCTACTAAAACTTGCCAATACCTGGTCAGGTAATCCGCCCCGCCGTTGGAAGGGTGAACGGCATCTACTACTCTAACACCAACTGTTCCTGCATAAGTTCCGCCCGCAAAAGTTAAAGTGGCTGGCGAATAATCTAATCCGGAAGTGTTGTCGCCAATTGGATAAGTGAACGCTCCGGCAGCACTAAATGTTTTTACTAATTGTCCTCCCGTTGTGGTAAACGCTAAAACATAGCTATTAGTACTGGCGCCACTCGTAGCAGCAGCAGCCGCTAAAGTCAAATTGCTTGCTCCTAAATCTATTAGTCCATTAGTCAATACTAAACTTGTATTTACGGTTAAAGCCGATCCCATCACGCAACCAATGGTTGCTGCCTGCCGGTTCATGGTGAATGTTCCTAAATTTTGTGAACCCGTAGTAAAACTTATTGTTCCCAAACTTCCTGTTCCTAATAAAGTTAAGTTAGAAGACGTACTCCCTTTGAACGTTCCTGCTGCTCCGGTAATAGGACCGGGATTACCCGTTGACCCGATAGTCAAGTTTCTCCCATTAATGTCAATAACATCGCTGGCATTACCAAAACTAATAACGCTTGTACCTGTAGCAGAAGATGATATTATGACATCGCTCAACAACTGCACCGTCGTTCCTCCTCCAGATGTTACCACAAATGGAATTGTTAAAGTAGTTGAAGATGAAACAGTTTGTGTTCCTGCTTTGGTAAACCATATTGCTCTATTGTTACCATTAAAGGTTCCTGTATTACTAAAATTACTTTTTATTTTTAAATCGGCTGCAAATACAGATCCTAAAGTTACCGTTCCGTTATTTGTAAAATCGCCCGTTACTACTACCGAACTTGCTACATTTGCACCAGTAAACGTACCGTTATTGGTAACTGTTCCTGCTATAGTTAAATCAGCCGGCGATGCTGGAGTCCCATTAGCCATATCAAATGTTGAACCGCTCGCAATGGTCAAATTACCATTGATTGCTTTTGCTAATGGTGTTCCGTTATTATAGTTTAATGTGGTACTGTTACTAATTTGCACATTATTAGGATACCCAGGCGTTGTACCGATTGTCCCAACTCCTAGAGCAAGCCATTCAAATCCTCTGTTAAATGTTCCTCCGGTATTATACAACAACGTGGAAGCATTACCATAAATTGGCGAATTAGCAGAGAAAAAACCTCCTGCATTAAGTTGACACGTACCGTTCAAGGTTAAAGGACTGTTTAATGCTACTTCGACTGCTGTTTGAAAAACGCCGGCAACTGTTCTTGTTGCATTCATTGTTAAAACGCCCGACAAAACGGTTACGCTGTTCGGACCATTACTAGTTGGCCAATATTTCTCAGTGCCTGCAAAAGTTACAGCAGTGTTTACTACCAAAGTACTAGACCCACCGTAAATAAAATCATACCCTGTAACTGACCCTCCATCAAATTTGAACGTTCCGTTAACCGTTGTGCTGTTGGTATTACTATTATTATTAGTATAATTAAAACCACCTGTGGACAAAGTAGCTCCTGTTCTTACCGTAGTGTTAAATCCGTCATTTCTAGTTACAGCACTATCCAAAGTAACCGTAGCTCCCGTATCAATAATAACATCCGAACTCGAAGTGGGCACAACACCTCCTCCCCAGGTAGAACCGACTGACCATAAACCGCCTGTAGCAGTAGAAGTGATTGAGGGTGAGCTTGTTATCACACCATCCAAAGCAGACGAATAGTTATAAGCCAAATCTCTGTGAATAATGGCATATCGATATATGGTTCCTGCTGCAACCGGAGTATCAGTGTAAGTAGTAACTCCCGAAGCCACCGAAGTAGAAATAACAGTCCAATCGGTAGCAACTGTATTCGGCCCTGATGCTCCGCCAGTTGGAGAATATACCCCTTGATTATTCAAAACCGGCAAAGCTGCCGATAAATTAGTAGTCCTTAAGATAATCGAGTTTTGTATTCCAGTAGCGGCATCGGAGCCGTTAGTCCATGAAAAAGTAACTGAATTAGCAAAGGTAGCGCCTGCTGTAAAAATAGTTGGAGCAACAGGTGCTGTTAAGTCAGGTGTTGCTGAAGCTGAGGTATACATTATAACGTCATCCCAATATACTGTCGTCAAAACAGTATTTGTTAATGTTCTTGAGCTTGTTCGGCAGTAAGAGTTTTGTGTACTACCTGTCCCGTTTAGTGCAGAAACAGTTACACGCTGTGTAGCATTATTTAATGCGCCATTAGCCGTTTGTGTCCCGGAAGTATTGGCTGCGTTTATAGTACAACGCATTTGTGCTTTTGCATTTGCGTCAGTTCCTCGTGCCCAGCCTATAGCATGGATATACCATCCATTTGGAAGGCTCAAAACAGTAGCAGAAATATTATCTTGACCCGAAGGGGGCGCTGTACTAGATGTAGTAGCATGGGCTAACGAATACGTTCCTGTTCTGGCGTTAGTGGTAGTAACTGTTGATGTTCCTCCGCCGACATGTCCAGCCCAATCAGTAACGCTATTAATAGAACCATTTTCAAAACCTCCATTAACAGGATTCTGAGCAAATAAGGTTGCAGAAAAAAGCAGTACGAGAATGACTAGTAATTTTCTATTTTTCATATAACTACATATCTTTTTTAAACCATAACGAGGTGCTTTTTTTGGCGCACAAAAAAAGGTCAAGGTATTTTTAGTAGAAAAGGGGGAAGCAAATCTACTGCTAAATTACTAAATTACAATGGTTTTAAGTTGTAAAAATGTTATGATTTTAGAATGTTTCTTAACAATTGAAGCTAATAACTTCTGCGAAAACGTTGTAGTTTGGGTTTTTCTGGTCTAAACCAACAGATAAATTTATAAACAAAATCTTAAAAGAGTATCTTCTTTGTAACTATCTCGTTAGTATCCAAGGTAATTTTAACGATCATTGGCTGATGATTCAGGTTAGCTAAATCTATACTAATTTCCTGATTGTTTGCATCTTTTACCTCATCTATTGCTCTTCCTAACATATCATAGATTTTGATATTTGTTATTTTTTCAGAAAATGAATAAGCCTTAATAGTATTTTGATTTGTGTAAACTAAAACTTTTTCAGGAGCATTGATAGCTGGGCTACTGTTTGCGTTTGTAGTTCGGTGTTCATAACGCAGTTTGAATCGATTGGTAATTTTACCGGCATCCGAAGTAAAAGTGTAAGGCGCCGCTTTCAAATCATGTAAAACACCTGTCATAGTATCTTCGATATATATATCTTTACTGGCACTTTCAAATAAACCATCAATCGCTCCCAAGGCAATAGTATAACTTCCCGCGGCGCTGATCTTGACGCCAATTGGCACCACATCCGAATCCAGAAACGGGATAGGTCTTCCTTGTATACTCATGGCTTCATCATTTATCATCGAAAAAATACTCATACTGTTTCCCACCACAAAAAAAGCGTCATACAACCTGTCTTTCGCTACCGTTGCTCCTGACAAATAGCCCACCAAAGCACGACTGGATTTGCCTGATTCTTTGTTAACAAGGTCTAACCAGATTCTCCCTTTTTGATTCAAAGAGGAAATGTTTGTAGCGAGGCTTGATTTATAAAAATAGGAATTGTCATAATAGGTATTTGGGCTTCCCACCGTTTCTCTCAATGAATTATTGAAAGTGACTTTTTGGGTAGCATCCGCGGGGCCATCGTTCATAATTACAAAGAATCCTTGTCCGGAAGCAATATACCCATTGAAAGCGCTCGGTCCACTGCTGGTGCCCGTTATGTTATAAGTAATATAATCGCCGGGGTCGTAGTTGTACACGAAGTTTCCATAAAAAGGATCCGATACAGCAGCACTGGGTAAATTCCCATGAGTCCATAATCGGATATTGCCATCAATATTGGTGTTAAGTGTCAAAAACTTAATGGCACTTATAGCACTTGGGTATGGATTTCCCAGTAAGTTCCAATTGTCATCTTTTATAGTCCTCATAACGCCATTCGGTCCGACCGAACCGGCATTAGTATCGTTACCTCTTACTATGCTGGGTTGGCACACGCCGTTAAAAGGAGTTCCGGTAAAAGTAGCCGTATAATCAGCCGCGGTGGTATTATTAAAACTATCAGGCCCTCTCACGATATAGCCCTTACATTCCTGCATTATTTCACTGGTGTTTTGCCAGGTGCCCTCTCCACCGTTAGCATTTGGTAGTGTAGTATTCCATTTCCAAATAAGCGAGGCCGGAGAAGCCGGTGAAATACTTTGCACTCCAAATCCCGAAACTGGTGAGGACCAATAAACATAGTCTGTTTTCTTAATTGTTGCTACTCTCTTTACCGAAATGCTACCCGAATTAACCCCGGAATCATCTATCTGAATTAGTGAGCCGTTATCATTCACAATAATATTTCCTGTTGGCTTTACCGTTAAATTATACTGAATAGCCACGTATTGATTAGCATCAATAGTAAGCGTTTTCAAGGCCTTAACAATAAGGCTGCAGGCTTCAAAATTTCCATTTACAGCTGTACTATAGGCCCCGTTGATAATCGTTAACAAAGATAACGTTGGTGTTCCATTAGACCATCCGGCACCGTTCCAGGTGGTTGAGGAAGTCGGAGTGTAATTGTAATTGTTAATATCCGAGTAATCATTAGTTGGACAAGCACCTGCTCCACTTCCCGCCCAGTCTGTTACGGTCCAGTCAGCATTGCTGTAAGTGCCGTTTGGCAAAGTGGCAGCAGTGGGATTTCTTCTAAAATCAGCGCCTGATGTACCAATGCCTAAAGAAGAAGACCAGTTACCGGTAGCATCTCCCCAACTGTCTACTTTTGTGGTGCCTTTATAAAGAACTATTTGGTCATCCGCACCGACCCCAAAATTAACACCATTTACCGCCGTCATTAAGTTAGCCAGAGAGCCATTTCCTCCTGTTATTGCACATTGAGATGCACTTGGAGCAGTACTTACCGTATAGGTTTGATCATTTGCAAGCATGCCGGTAAAGGCCGGAACGCCGCTAACGCCTGTTGTGGCATAGGGAGAACTTGCTCCATTAGAATAAAATTGTAAATTGTATTTGGAAAGATCAACCGTGATTCCTGTACCATTATAAATTTCGATATAACTAAGTCCGCCATAATTAGTATCCGTAACCTCACTTATGATTAAATCCGAAAGAACTGCACAGGCTGTTGTAGTCGGCAGAACAGTAAAAGTTGTACTGGCCGAACAGGGTTGTGTATCAGTAATCACCAAACTCCCTGTTGTAGCCCCGGTAGGGACTGTAACCACCAATTGCGTAGCAGAACTTGAAACAGTAGTGGCAGTTATGCCATTAAAAACGGCTGTCGCTCCACTCAGGCTGCCTGAACTAGCCGTAATAGTGACCTGACTCCCTACGATTCCGGCGGCTGGTGATAAAGAAGAAATAGTCGGAGGCGTACACGAAACCGAAGTGGTTCCGTTTAAGGTAACATTCACAACATTGGAGCTGGTATCAAAACCACCGGTACCCGCTATATTTGTAGCACTATAACCATACAATCTAAATGTAATGGCAGTTGCTATATTGGTTAGACCTGTAATATTGATAGTGTTGCCTGTGGTTATTGATGCCGCTAAACCTGTAAGAGCACCTAAATTAGCCGCATAACCATCTGCAGAGGAACGAAGTGCTACACTACTTGGGCCGGCAGCTGAATGATCCCAGCTAAACACAAAAGAAGTTGGTGTAAATGTAGAACCTCCAGTAGGCGTAACAGTAAATTGAATGTAGTCATTGCCTGTTATAGACTCAGCCAAAGTGGTAGGATTAGTGTCTCCGGTATCAAACCA
>JAYURX010000433.1:0-2873 GCA_043755965.1 Flavobacterium sp.
CAAAATGGAGGTTATTATTTTGCGCTAAGCGATAATTATGATCTGGCTGTTCTGGGCGATTATTACACCAACGGAAGTTATGCCATGCGCTTCGAATCTTCGTATGCTAAGAAATATAAGTTTTCTGGGAATGTAAATATCAGGATTGAGAACATTATCGAAAGTGAAAGAGGTTATCTTGACTATAGGAGAAGTAATAATTACAACATACAATGGTCACATACTAAAGATGCTAAGTCAAACCCCAACTCTCGCTTTTCGGCCGCTGTAAATCTTGGAAGTAGTAAATATTTTATCAATTCTCTTAATCAAAGTAATGTAGGATCCAGATTGAATAATCAATTGCAATCATCCATTTCTTATTCCAAAACATTTAATTCTGTGCCACAGGTTAATTTCTCTTTAACTGCTTCTCATCAACAAAACACCAACACAGAACAAATCAGCATGACCTTGCCAACAATGCAGTTGAGCGTTGACAGGATATTTCCCTTTGCCCCGAAAGACGGTTTAAAAAAGGGCTTTTTTAAGAATATCAATTTACAATATAACCTAAGAGGCGAAAACAGGATTCAGACCACCGATTCGCTATTTTTTAAACCGCAAATGTTCAGGGATGCGAAAGTGGGTTTTCAACACAGCATTCCGCTGAGTACCAATTTTAAGGTTTTCAATTATCTTAGTGCTACCACTTCGATGAATTATAATGAAGTTTGGTATCTAAAAACCATTAAACGACAATTTGACCCAATACAAAATACTGTTGTTGATACCGATGTGCAAGGATTTGATGCCTTCAGAACCTATAACTTTAGCGCGGGATTAGGAACCACTATTTATGGAACGTTTAATTTTGGTGAAACCAAAAAAATACAGGCTATTCGACACGTAATGCGGCCGAATGTTTCCTATAGTTATACACCAAGTTTTTCGAAATACTATGACACCTACGATGCTGACGGAAGCGGAACCATGATAAAAGAGTACACGCGATTTGACAACGGAATTTTTGGCGCACCGGGTAAAAATATGTCCAATAATTTAGGTTTCAATTTGAGTAATACTTTTGAAG
Organism: Flavobacterium sp.; assembly: GCA_043755965.1. Taxonomy (GTDB): domain Bacteria; phylum Bacteroidota; class Bacteroidia; order Flavobacteriales; family Flavobacteriaceae; genus Flavobacterium. The sequence goes on from JAYURX010000433.1 coordinate 1,073, forward strand.
CCAAAGTAACCGACAAAGATTCAACTAAAACGGAAGCTAAGAAAGTGATGTTGCTAAACAATTTGAATTTCTCAACAAGTTATGATATTACTGCCGATTCCTTAAAATGGTCACCAATGCGTGTCAGCGGAGGAACACAATTCTTTAAGCAAAAAATGAATGTCAATTTTGGGTTAACACTCGATCCTTATGCCATAAGCAATTCCGGAAGACGAATCAATACGTGGAATATTGATAACGGTGGAAGCTTATTCCGAATGACCAGTGCCAATATGACTTTGAACTATGCTTTTTCAAGTAAAGATCTTGAGGACGGGGAAAAGAAAAACACACAAGGCGAGAGAAATGGTGGCCGGGAAGATGATTTATTTGGAAGTAATACTGATTTGAGCGACAGGCGACAGAGCCAGTTTAAAGACGATGAAGGCGAGTCAGAACCCCCAACGGAGTTTTTTATCTACAAACTCCCCTGGGATATGAATCTCGCGTATTCGCTAACCTATTCCAATAGTAACCGGGAGAAAAAAATAACAGGCAACTCGTTGATGGTTTCCATGAATACCGATTTAACACCCAAATGGAAAATCGGGGTTTCTACGGGTTATGATTTTGTACAGGAAGGCGTTACCTTTACGCAGCTTCGGTTTGAAAGAGATTTGCTGAGTTGGCGAATGGATTTCAACTGGGTTCCTTTTGGGGATAACCCTTATTGGGGATTCTTTATCGGAATAAAATCGGGCGTTTTGAGTGATATCAAATGGGATAAACGAAACCAGTCGGATAGAACGTTGAGATAGTTCTCGGTTCTCGGTTCTCGGTTCTCGGTTTTCACTTTTAACTAACTGATAACAAACAACAGACAACGGACAACGGACAACAGACAACAGACAACCATGAAAAAAATAATTTACACAGACAGCGCCCCCGCTCCAATTGGTCCTTATAACCAGGCGGTTTTGGTTGGGAACACCCTTTATACTTCGGGGCAGATAGCCCTGAATCCTGTAACTATGGAATTGGTTCTTGAGGATATAGCAACCGAAACCAAACAGGTCATGGAAAACATGAAAGCCGTTCTGGAAGCCGCCGATATGACTTTTGATAACGTAGTGAAAACGACTATCTTTATTATGGACATGGGCGACTTTGCCCGTATCAATACCGTTTACGCAAGTTACTTTGACGAGAAAACCGCACCCGCACGCGAAACTGTTCAGGTGGCAGGTTTACCCAAAGGCGTGAACGTTGAGATCTCGATGATAGCAGTGAAATAGTTCTCGGTTCTCAGTTGTCGGTTTTAACTTTTAACTAACCGATAACGGATAACAGATAACAGACAACAGATAACTGAACACTAAAAATATGAAACTAAAAATAACCTTTCTTCTACTCTTGCTATCTTCCAATTTTCTTTTTTCACAAGAGAAAGTCATTAGATTAAATGATAAAGAAATTTTGACTGTTACCCCTGTTGAAGAAGAGGAAAATGGGAAAATAGAAAACAACTTTTATATCTGTTACAAGTTTGACTGGAAGATAAAAATCCCGTTGAACTATGAAATAACAGATGTAAAAAGAATAGAGGAATTAGAGAAAAAAGGATATGAAGCGGTTAGTAAAGAACTTCCAAAAGGGACAACTGTAAGACGTAGCAGGCCTCATTTAATTGGGTTTGGAGTAGATAAAAGAAATACTTTTTCTTCAACTTTTGAATCTTTGGCAGGGACCAAAATAGTATCACTTGAAGAACATAAAAATTTTATAGTTAAATTACTTAATGATACCTATTCTAAAATTGAAA
>JAYURX010000434.1:0-2873 GCA_043755965.1 Flavobacterium sp.
TTCACCAGTTCCGGCAAAAGATGTGCTGAATATTACTATTAAACAAGCCGTTATAATGAGCTCCGTCAGCATTTATAACACGCTTGGACAATTGCTTCAGGTAAATGCTAATCCAGGACAAATCATAGATGTCTCCGGATTAAAGGCAGGCAGTTATTTCATTAAAATTGCAAGTGACAAAGGAACAGCAAGTAGTAAGTTTATAAAAGAATAATATGCTGAAATAATTGGGGATAACAAACCGCCTTTCGCAAGACTGCCTTCAGCCTGTTCGGCCGCAAGCGTCCTCGAGTGGCGGTTTTTTTATTTCTTTTTTTGCTAAAGCAAAATTACCTGACTGCCACCGGCAGTCCTCCTTTTAATTTCAAATGTGGGGTTTTGGGAACTAAATAAAAAGGAAGTTATTTTATTTTGAATATTCAATTGTCAACCAAAATAGGGAGTCAATAACCGGACAAATTCTTTAATACTGCTTGGCTTTGTAATATAACCATCCGCTCCTAATTTTTCCACTTTGGCAATTGTCTCTGGCTGGGAACAAGTCGAAAGCACAATCACAGGCATATCTGATTGTTTTCTAATTTCAGTCAGAAATTCAAAACCATCCATACCGTGCATATTAAGGTCGATGAAAACTATCTCGGGAGCCAACTCATGGGAAATTATTTTCTTTAATGCTTTGGACGCACTAGTGAAAGGGAGACAGCTAATTTCATGACTGAATTCTTGTATTACAGTAGAGAAGATTTCCAAATCTTCTTCGTCATCATCAATATAAATTGCATATTTATACCTCATCTCCTGAAATTTATGAAATTAATTTTACACCAAACAATTATCAATCGTTGTATTAAAACCGCTGTAACAGATCTTTTTCTTTTGAGAACAGATACCAATAAATATTTTTAAAATTCCTTTATAAATTTATGGATAACTCATTTTAATTATGATAAAATTAAAAAAATTCGTTGAAATGCACCTACTATTTTCTAACTGACATTAAATATAAGAAAAATCTCTCCATTATGAAGCGGTTTGCATTTTCACTAAAGACCGGGAGTTCTCTCTGGGCTTTTGACACCACTCGTGTCAGATTCCTCTTTACTGTCCGGATTCTCCCGGGTGATATATTTTTCAGGGTTTTCAGGGTCAAATGCTCTTTCATCTTCAGGAGAGCGATAGGAACTTTCCTTTCCTGCTATCTTTTCGGCATCATCATCATCGCTTTTATTGTCATAATAACGGTTTTGGTCAGTGTCGTCCTTTAGGTTCTCTATTCTTCTCTCAGAATCAACATTTAAACGTGCAGTTCCTATGTGTTTTTCTTTTTCATTCTGCGAATTATTGCCTTCCTGACCGTAATCCTGGTTGCTGTTGTTTTCCATTTTCCATCTCTTTAAATTAAGTATACCAAATGTACTACACTAGTATTTACTCTACTTATATGATTCCGTCAGGAGCTTATATAATTTAATTCCTGCATTAAGATGATGGCTATCCTATAAGTTATATAAGAAATCATATAATTTTAATCGGTGCTGTATCAAATAACTTTGTAAATAACAAAAGTAAAAGACAGAAGTTATGATACAGCTCATCAAATCCCCCGATAATGTCGCAGCCTTCAGGGCACTGGGTGAAGTCACCAAAAAAGATTATGAAGAGGTAGTGGTTCCTGCTGTCAAAAAATTGGTAAACAAAAACGACGAACTCAATTTCCTGCTTGAACTCGATACCGATTTGGGAAATTACACTATGGGTGCATGGTTTGAAGATGTTATGCTTGGACTCAAAAATTTTGGAAAATGGCATAGAGCGGCAATCGTTACCGATTCAGATAAAATAATAAGTTTTACAAACGCTTTCAGCTATATAGCTCCGGGCGAATACAGAGGCTTCAAAAAAGAGGAACTTGATGTGGCTTTACTGTGGGTCGGAGATAAATAAAATATAACAATTCTACCACAATTGTTTTCTGTCGATACGAAGACGAGGGATGACAGTTCGTCGAGGAGGCTGTAACAGGGCATGTACTTTCCATCCCTTCGTACATGTAACAACCTAACGTTGGCACTTTTAAAGTGGAAACCAATCAGCAACGCGGCGGGTCGACAGAAAAATTAAAAGTCCTTAACGGGGCTTTTTTTTATTTACCCCTTTTTACCTGGCGAAAAGTAAGATTGATTCTCGGCAGCACCTGCTCCCAGTAGCTGTTAGTTGACCCCGCCATTAATAAAAAAGAACCATGATACAACGGGATTTCAATCTGTGGCAGATGCTTCAAAAACTTATGACGCAAGCGGAATATGCGGGTTTCGCCAAAGGTGACCGAAGCGATATTCATATCTTTGTTTATGCTCGTCGTCTTATCGCTGTGCCAGCCAACACCATCATTTTTATTTCTGTATAAATTCAGCAAAACAGCATTGAATAGTAGCTGTGTTTCATTTTCAACCCTTTGTCTTATGGCAAGCAATTCCGCCGGCCAATCCGGATTGGATTTTCGTTCGTCACGATTGGTATCGCCATACCAGAAACCATCCTTGGAGCCGTTACAATTTTATCATACATGGGCATCTCGTACTCGCGCCAGTTGGTTTCGTTAAGCAGTGTCGTATAATAATCATCCGCTTCCTCCTTAACGAAGAAATCATCAATCAACAGCAGGTCACAATCCGGCATGTCATAAACCTTTTTGCCGCGCATTCCAGAAGTGAACATTTCAGTATCATTGAATAAAATCATAATTTCTTCTATTAATATTGAAATATCTTTTACAAAATTATGCGGAATTATCACTTTTATATTTATATTTGAAGTGACAAATCCTCACATTAACATATCATGTCTTTATTTTCCGATAATATAAAAGT
>JAYURX010000435.1:0-2869 GCA_043755965.1 Flavobacterium sp.
CGTATCACTTATCCCGTCACGGATTTGCCAGGGATATGGATTTTGATTTGATTAGTTTTAAAGAAAGTGAAGTGATTTTTTCTTTACCATCTAATGAAGTTACAAAAGAAAGATTTCCTTTTGACTTTGAATTGCGGGTAATTTATACGTTACACAATTCTGAAATACTTGTTCGTTATCAGGTTATAAATAATGATGTTGATAAAATGCCTTTTTCAATTGGCGGTCATCCAGCATTTGCTCTAAGCAAAAATTTCGAAGATTATTCATTGCAATTTGAGACTAATGAAGAGTTAACCAGCTATCAATTAGAGAATGACCTGCTTTCAGAAAAGACAAAGCAAATTGCCTTATTTGAAAATAGCCTGCCACTCACCTATTCACTTTTTGAAAATGATGCTTTGATATTTAAAGAATTGCATTCAAAACAGATTAAACTTCTTGAGAATGATTCTCCCATCCTGAATTTTAAGTTCAATGATTTTCCAAATTTTGGAATATGGACCAAAATCAATGCACCATTCATATGCCTTGAACCCTGGACTGGCTATTCCGATGCTTTACATGCGACCGGAAATATTTTAGAGAAAGAAGGAATTCAGATTATTAAGAGTAATTCTTCAAAAGAATTTAATTTTAGTATTGAAATTCTATAATTTTACGAAAAATACACAGCTATGCTTACCATAAATTTTCATCCGTTCCAAAACATAGAAACCGAACGATTGCTATTACGGCGTTTAGATACTAATGATGCTGAAGAAGTACTAGCGCTTCGAGGTAATCCTGATACCATGAAATATATTCCGCGGCCGTTGGCAAAATCAACCGAAGACGCATTGGGACATATTGCCATGATTGAAGAAAAGATAGTTAACAATACAGGAATTAATTGGGGAATCACTACTAAAAGAAGCCCAAAAATTATAGGAATCATTGGCCACTATAAAATTTCACCCGAAAATCATCGTGCCGAAATTGGCTATATGTCTTTCCCTGAATTTAATGGTAAAGGATATATGTCAGAAGCCATAAAAGCCGTTATAGCTTACGGTTTTGAACAGTTGAATCTACATTCTATAGAAGCTATTATTGATCCTGAGAATATTGCTTCTGAAAGAGTTTTACAAAAAAATGGTTTTGTAAAAGAAGCCCACATTCTGGAAAATGAATTATGGGAAGGAAAATTTTTTGACACCGTTATTTATTCTTTGTTAAGAAGGAATTGGAAGAAATAATTATTTGCTGAGTTTTGGCAAAGTTCTAATGTATAGTTCTTCTACTTTTTTTCTGGCCCAATCCGTTTTTCTGAGAAAAGTCAAACTCGATTTAATACTTGGATTATCGGTAAAGCATTTAATTTTTATCAATTCACCCAAAGTATCAAAGCCATAAAATTCAACAAGAATTTCCAATATTTTTTGAAGTGTAATGCCGTGAAGCGGGTCTTTTGATGAATTGTTTTGCATGCTGTAAAAATAGAATAAAAAACCATCCCGAAAATTGAGATGGTTTTAATTTTATGTGTAATAATATTATTGAACCGCTAGAAAAGCATTTATATTGCCGTAACCATATTCCGCACTTTTGTTTGGATATAAGCTTGCCGATGCTTTCATTTTTGCTAAAACCTGACTTCTTGTCCATGTTGGATTTTTTGCCCAGACTAAGGCCGCAATTCCGGCAGTTGTCGCGGTAGCAACAGATGAACCGCCAACGGAATCAGTTTGATTTTCATAATAGCTATCCACAGGAACAGTATTTCCGGAAACCGCTCTTTGCATCACCACAGTAAAATCGACTTTACTACCGGTATGACAAACATCACAAGCCTGGAAAGTTGCCCCTTCCTTAACTCCGGTCACCGCAACAGTTTCTGGCATCCAAGCTGGAAATATTACACCTGTGAAAGTGGTAAAACTTGTTGATGTTCCGGCTGCACAAAAGATCAATTTTCCTTTTCCATACGCAAATCGGATAGCATCCTCTATTTTTCCAACAGAGAAAATATGCCCCATTGACATGGATATTATTTTGACATTAGAATTATTCCCCAACGCAGTAAAAGCTTTCTTAACGCCTTCCTGCTCTTGATATCCGTCAAGAACAACATTGTAAGCTGCACGATAACTTACAAGGTTGGCATTATAAGCAACTCCTACAGGCAATCCCCTATCGTTTCTTGGAGCCGTCGCTACTGAAGCCATGCTTGTTCCATGTCCGCATAAATCATTTACTCCATCAGTTGTAGTACTCCAAGGCCAAATAGAATCAACATAAACACCATTTTTTTGAATAGTTCTTGCGCTTGAAAGTCCATTGTTGAAATTAGAACCCAACAACGATTGATTAGGTGAAACTCCGGTATCAATAATACCGATAGTCACGCCTCTTCCGGTGCTAATCGTCCATGCATTTGGAATATTGTGCTGATAAAACGTCCATGGTGCTTTTGCATTAGGAGTAACCGTTGTATAATCTGCTGCTGCTAAAACTTGTGATTCAAAACCACAACCCGAGCTTGTACCAACATCGGAATTTGTTCCGACACTTGAACGAGATTGAGCATCACGAACCGCTATATAGTTATAATCTCCGGGTTCCAGATATCTAATGTATTTTGATTCCCTCAAGGCTATAACAGTTTCCTGCTTAGAAATCAAGACATCAATTAAATTCAAATCCGGGTCAGCTGAAAGTAACACCTTGTCTAAAGTTGTGTCTTCATACTTGATGATAATTGCCAATAATTCATTTTGAATTTTAGCGTTATTGGATGTTTTGGCTCTTTCGAAATTAGCTTTTGAATTACCAAAACCAATGGTAACAACATTATTTCCATTGACAACAGCACTCCAAAGCAAATGTG
>JAYURX010000436.1:0-6704 GCA_043755965.1 Flavobacterium sp.
CCATATCATATTATTTCTTTTTCTACGCTCAACGAAACCTCAGACGAAAAAACGGTTCAGCCTATTTTGAATTATCTCAATAATTCTGATTACTACAAGATAATCCAAAAAGAATATGTGAATAACATTAAAATTAAAATGGCTGAAAATGATTCGATAATTTCTCAAATTAACGGACTTTTAAATGCTTTTTCAAACACTACAAATGGATCACAAAAAAGTGATAAACTTGTTTACTACAACGAAAATTCACAATTAAACGAAGTCATTAAAACTAAAGAACTATTGGTTAATGAACAAGGTTCACACCGTCTGGAGTTGGTGAATCTTGACAAAATAATAAAAGAAAGCAGTGCGACATTAAATGTTAAAAGCAACAAGGCTGTTAATGGGAAAATGAAATTAATATTGCCATTATTGTTTGTGTTTTTATTTGTATTAGTTGGGTACCTCAAATCGTATTACAAAACCCAAATGGCAAAATTGAAAAGTTAGATTATGAAAGGAATTATTTTAGCTGGTGGATCGGGAACCAGGTTGCATCCATTGACATTGGCGGTTAGTAAGCAGTTGATGCCGATTTATGATAAGCCAATGATTTATTATCCGTTGTCAACCTTGATGTGGTCCGGTATTAATGAAATTTTAATCATATCAACACCTCATGACTTACCATTATTTAGACAATTATTAGGCGATGGGAAAAGCTTGGGATGTCGATTTGAATATGCTGTACAGGAAAATCCAAACGGCCTTGCCGAAGCGTTTATTATTGGAAAAGAGTTTATTGGTAACGATAAAGTTGCCTTAGTTCTTGGCGATAATATTTTTTACGGAACAGGACTTTCAGATTTGTTGTTAGCTAATAATAATCCTGATGGAGGAATCATTTATGCTTACCATGTTCAGGATCCGGAACGTTATGGAGTTGTCGATTTTGATAAAGACGGGAAAGTAATTTCTATAGAAGAAAAACCGGAACATCCTAAATCAAATTTTGCTGTTCCCGGCATTTATTTTTATGATAATGATGTTGTAGACATAGCGGCGAATATTAAACCAAGCCATCGGGGAGAACTTGAAATTACCGATGTCAATAAAGAGTACCTAAAAAGAGGAAAACTCAAAGTAAGTATTCTCGACAGAGGCACGGCTTGGTTAGATACAGGAACATTCCAATCGTTGATGCAGGCTGGACAATTTGTTCAGGTTATAGAGGAACGTCAAGGATTAAAAATTGGCGCTATAGAAGAAGCCGCTTATAGAATGGGTTATATAGATTCAAAACAGTTAGAAAAATTAGCCCAGCCTTTGTTAAAAAGTGGTTACGGTACACATTTACTTAGCTTGATTTAAGACATGAATTTTATTCCAACCAAACTTCAGGGCTGTTTTATCATTGAACCAAAAATCATCACCGACGAACGTGGTTATTTTATGGAAAGCTTCAACGAAGACACTTTTCAAAAAGGAGTTAATCAACAAGTACATTTTGTTCAGGACAATCAATCGTTTTCATCCAAAGGAGTTTTACGCGGCTTTCATTATCAAACAGGAGCGCACGCTCAGGCCAAATTAGTTCGCGTATTACATGGAGAAGTTTTAGACATCGCCGTTGATATCAGACCAGGTTCGCCAACATATGGGCAATATGAAGCTGTAATTTTATCAGGCGAAAACCAGAAACAGTTCTTTGTCCCAAGAGGATTTGCCCATGGGTTTTTAGTGTTGAGTGAAACAGCGACTTTTTTCTACAAATGTGATAACTTTTATAACAAAGAGTCTGAAGGAGGTATTAGCTACAACGATAAAACCATAAATGTTAATTGGGATTTTCCCGTTGAGGAATTAATCATTTCAGAAAAGGATAAAGTCCAACCTACATTAGAAAACGCCAAAAAAGCATGGTAGTTTTAGTCACAGGAGCCAATGGGCAATTAGGGCAGAGTTTGCAATTTATTGCGCCAAATTACCCTGAAGTTGATTTTGTTTTTTGCTCTTCTGCTGACTTAGATATAACCAATATCGAGAATTGCCAATCTGTTTTTTCTAAAACAAATCCTAACTATTGCATAAATGCCGCAGCCTACACTGCTGTTGACAAAGCCGAAAGTGAGCCAGAAATAGCATATTCTATCAATGTTATCGGAGCTGAAAATTTGGCTACTGTTTGCAAAGAATATTCAACTGTTTTACTTCATATTTCAACCGATTTTGTTTTTGATGGTACTTCGACTGCGCTCAGTGTGACAAACGGTAAAGGATATACGGAAGACGATATTCCAAATCCAACCGGCGTTTATGGGCAAACAAAATTAGACGGAGAAAAAGCTATTCAGGCTGTTATCGAAGAGTATTATATCATCAGAACATCATGGGTTTATTCGCAATTTGGAAGTAATTTCATGAAAACGATGCTTCGTCTTGCTTCGGAAAGAGATACGATTTCAGTAGTAAATGATCAAATAGGAACACCAACGAATGCGGTTGATTTAGCAAATGTTTTAATAAAAATCATCAAATCCCACACGAGCGAAAGCGAACTGGCGAAGCAAATCCTAAATCCCAAATCCCAAATTAACTTTGGCATTTACAACTTCAGCAACGAAGGACAATGCAGCTGGTATGATTTTGCCAAAAAGATATTTGAAATCAATAATCACGATATTGATTTAAAATCAATCCCAACATCGAGTTTTCCGACACCGGCCCAAAGACCAAAATACAGTGTGTTGGATAAAACCAAAATCAAACGTACTTTTGGGCTTAAAATTAAAAATTGGGGGGATAGTTTAAAATCAATTACAATATGAAAATAGTAGTTACCGGCGGTGCAGGATTTGTGGGTTCAACTCTTTGTTTACAGCTAAAGGCAAAATATCCATCTTATGAAATTGTAGCTTTTGATAATTTGAAAAGAAGAGGCTCTGAATTGAATTTGGCCGACTTTCAAAAACAGGGAATTCCTTTTTTTCATGGTGATATCAGAAACAATGAAGATTTATTAGCAATCGGAAACTTTGATGTTTTAATAGAAGCATCGGCAGAACCATCGGTGACTGCAGGTTTGGATTCTGACCCAACCTATGTCATCAATAATAATTTATATGGCTCAATTAATTGCTTCAATGCCTGTTTAAAAAATAAAGCCAAGCTAATATTTCTTTCAACGAGCAGAGTTTATCCGATAAACTGGATTGAAGAAGCGAGTTTTATTGAGCAGGAAACACGCTTTGCATTTGATGAAAATCAAGCCACAAAAGGAATTTCGCCAAAGGGAATTTCAGAAGAATTATCGTTGGAAGGCGCGCGATCATTTTATGGAACAACTAAACTGGCTTCGGAACTTTTTATTCAGGAATACTCCGCCTTTTATGGTTTGAAAGCTGCTGTAACAAGATTTGGAGTAATTGCTGGACCAAGACAAATGGGAAAAACCGATCAAGGTGTTGTAACACTTTGGATGGCAAAACATTTTTGGAACCAATCCTTAAAATACATTGGTTATGGCGGAACCGGAAAACAGGTTCGCGACATTCTTCATGTGGATGATTTGGTTGAATTAATAGACTTACAAATCCATCAGATAGAAAAATTTGAAGGCAAGATTTATAATGTTGGCGGCGGTATAGAGAATAGCGCGTCGTTAGTAGAGATGACCAAAATTTGTCAAAAAATAACTGGAAACACAATTGCAATTGCCTCTGAAAAAGAAACCAGAACAGCAGATTTGAGAATTTATATAACCGATAATTCAAGAATTGAAAGTGAAATTGGCTGGAAACCAAAAAAATCAGTAGAAACGGTTTTCCGGGACATTTATGATTGGATAAAAGCCAATGAAAAACAACTTGAATCAATTTTGAAATAAAATGGCAGAAAAAACAAAAGAATTCTTTGGAAACAAAGTAAACTGGCTAGGGATTCTATTGGCATTAACCTGCGCTTTTATCCATTTACCAAGATATTTTGAAGTTTATTTTCCACCACTGACGCCTTCTCCGGATGTTTGGTGGGGATTAGATTTGTCCTGGATACTGACACTTAATTATGTTAATATTAAGGAGTTAACCTGGGGAACTGACTTCGCGTTTACATATGGGCCATTGTCTTATCTTTCTACAAGATTGGGTTGGGGAACAAATGGGAATGCGCTAATTTTATTTGATATTTTCTTTTACCTGAACTTATTTTTAGTCTACTTTATTTCATTTACCAAGAGCAGGAATAAGATAATCACGGCTTTCTTAATTATTGGTTATACCCTATTAATTCCGGTTCATATTGGTTCATCAACAGCATTAATATTATTAGCATTTTTGGTTTTGTGGATAAGACAAAGCATCGACCAGCCTAAAGTCATTTATTATGTTTTTCAAATCGTTTTATTATTTCTGCTGTTTTTCATCAAGTTTAATACGGGACTAATAGCTTTCCCATTATTTTTTACCGGGATTTTATACAATTTAATTAGCAAAAGGGAAAAATTCTATTGGCTGCTGCTTTACGCCATAACTCCAATAATCATAATAGTTTCGGCTTGCGGCTTTTTGAATGTTGACCTTCTTAACTATGTAAAAACGGCTTTAGAAATTGTATTAGGTTACAACGATGTGATGTATTTGGATCATAAATTTAGCCGAAGATTACTGGCGCTTTTTGTTGTGTTTTCAACACTATTTATTTTGGGACACAAAACATTTATTGAAAGAAAAACCAATCTGGTTAAAAATGGCGCTCTATTTATTATTTATGGCATTCCAATGTTTGTGTTATATAAATCGGGCTTTGTCAGAGGTTTGGAAACAGAGTTTTTCATATTTTCCGTTTTGTTGATATTGTCAATGCAGGATTTGCATTTTGAAAACTATAAAAAGTATTCTAATATCATTGTTGCTTTATGTGTTTTGGGTTCTTTTGGAATAGTTTATTTAGACAACGGCACGAAATTGCCTTTTGAAACCACAAATAAAATAGATAAATATTACTTACAGGGAATTAAGGACTTTACACCAATTTCTGGTCTACATATCATTCCAAGCCCTAATGAGTTTCCTTTTTCTGTTAAAGCAAAAATAGGAGTAAGCACGGTTGATATTTATCCTTGGAATACACAACTTTTATTCGAAAACAAATTAAACTTCTCTCCGAGACCGGTGTTTCAGGCTTATACGGCTTATACCAAAACATTAGAGGAAATGAATTTTAATCATTACAATTCAATGGAAAAAGCACCAGAGTTTGTTATCTATGAATTCCTGGCTATCGACCAAAGATACCCGCTGTTTGATGAACCAAAAGTAAACTTGTGTTTGATTAAAAATTATACTCCGGTAGAAATGTTTGACTTCCAAAACAGAAAGTTTATTTTGCTACAAAAAAGAAATGATTTTAGGCCAATTAAACTCGAAAAAGTCAATGAATATGCGATGGAGAGTGAGTCACCATTAGCTCCTAAAAAAGGCATTTTTTACGAAATTGGAGTTTACAATTCGATGATAGGAAGTTTGGTTTCTATTATTGACCATGCTCCGGAGCTGAGCTTAGAAATTAAAACGAACACATCGTCAGAGTACAGAACAGGAAAAAAATTATTGGAATCGGGTGTATTTTTGGAACAGAAAATCAATAAGACCGAAGATTTCTATTCGTTGTTTTTTGCCGATAGTTTAGCCAAAATGGAGAAAGTTAAATTTTATAATTTCAAGCCAAAATCACCATCTTTGTTCGGGGATAAAATTAGAATTACAGAATATAAAATAACACAATAATGAATATATGCATCATCACCGGTTCATCGGGATTAATAGGTAGTGAATCAGTTGCTTTTTTTGCCGAAAAATTTGATAAAATCATAGGTATAGATAACAATATGCGCCAAGAGTTTTTTGGAGTTAATGCCTCGACCGAATGGAATACACAAAAACTGATTAGGGAAATACCAAACTTTGAACACCATGCTATTGATATCAGAAATGTAACTGAATTGGAGAGATTATTTTCAAAACACAATACCGATATAAAATTGATTGTTCACACGGCAGCACAACCAAGCCACGATTGGGCAGCACGCGAACCTTTGACAGATTTCACGGTTAACGCTAATGGAACGTTGAACATGCTTGAAATGACAAGACTGCATGCTTCGGAAGCTACATTTATTTTCACTTCCACTAACAAAGTATATGGAGATACGCCAAACTATTTGCCATTAGTTGAATTAGACAAGCGTTGGGAAATAGACGAATCGCATCCGTATTTTAAAGAAGGAATTGACGAGCTAATGAGCATTGACCAAACAAAACACTCGCTTTTTGGCGCTTCAAAAGTGGCTGCTGATGTTCTGGTTCAGGAGTATGGAAGATATTTTGGAATGAACACAGGCGTTTTCCGTGGCGGTTGTTTGACAGGACCAAATCATTCGGGAACACAGCTTCATGGCTTCCTTTCTTATTTAATGAAATGCGCCATTACCGGAGATCAATATACTGTCTTTGGTTACCAAGGGAAACAAGTTCGCGACAACATTCACAGCTGGGATTTAGTAAATATGTTTTGGCATTTTTATCAGAATCCGAGACAAGGCGAAGTATACAATGCCGGCGGCGGAAGACACTCGAACTGTTCTATGGCTGAGGCAATTGAAATGTGCGAAGCCATTACTGGAAAACCAATGAATTATGAGTACTCAGAAACAAACCGAA
>JAYURX010000437.1:0-2866 GCA_043755965.1 Flavobacterium sp.
TAACAATTTTTGAATGTTAGTTGCCAATTTCAATTCAGATCCATAATCGACAAATACGACTTTAAAATTCTGATTTGTTTGATTTTTTAATGAATCTAAAGACACTTTAATTCTGGATTCGTCTCGATTGCGATAGGCATATATAATCGTTACCATAAATAAATTATCAATATTTTTTTATCATATCTTCCGGCATTCCTTTATATCTATAAAAAAGTCGTCTGTATTTTCTTTTATTAAAGAACTTTATAAATAGAATGTTTTTGAAATAAAACCCAATTGTACTTTCTCTTTTTATTTTTCGTTTATTTGTCAGATTTATAATCGCTACTATCTTTTCCTCCAAAGAATTCAGCGTTTCATCCATCTCTTTTTCATAAACATTTCCCATGTGATAGGCATAGTTGTCATATGTTGTTAATCGCCACAAACCAAATTTCAATAACATTTCATCTAAATAATTTTCAGATTCTCCTCCTAACTTATATCCAATGTAAGTAACAATTTCCTTAAAAATTTCCTTCTTGTATGTAGCCACAAAATGGCCAGAACCTACGACTGCTATTTGTGAATTATTTTCAAGGGTAAGCGTTACTTCTAAACATTCATTCTGAACATATTCGCCCCAACCAATGCTGATATAAAATTCCTTTAATGCTATAAGGTTTTTTACAGGCGAAAAAGTCAATTTTTTTGAAAAAAAATTTTCAACTAGTAAGTTTCCACAAAATTGTCCAAAATTCCTGTATTGTGGTACAATACCAACAACTCCGGCTTTGGAAAAATTGTTAAATACAGTTACAGTTTCTTTTTGCCAATTTTCTAAAAACATTACGTCAGAATCAGCAATAGTTACTAATTCAATTTCATTTCCAACTAAACCTTTTAATATAGAGTTTAGTTTTCCGATATTATCCGTATGGATAACCTCATGTATTTTTTTATAGGCAAACAATTCATCTAAATATTCTCTAACTTCGGTACAACTGCCATTATTGACAATGGTAATAAAAGTTTTATTGTGAACTGTTTTAAAGACCGATTCTATGCACAATTTCAAAATTTTAAAACTATCCTTGAAATATCCTTCCTGGTTCGGGATATAAACTGGAATTACAACCTGATGAATGTAGCTACTTCCTTCATCGGGCATATCTTTATGTGGGTTAAATCCTATTCTCATTGAATTATTGAATTGTAAATGGCAATAACTTTATCTCTATTTTTTTTTAAATCTAACCTGGAAATTGCAATATCAGAGTTAATTTTCTCAGCTTCCATTAATCTTTTTTTGTCTTTTAAGGCATCTAAAATTAAGTTTTTAATTTCTAAAGTCGATTCCGGATTGTTAATTATTAAACCATTTTTGTCATTAATTATCTCCTCGGTAACTTTTCCTGGATTTGATTGAATTGGAAATGCCCCCATTACAATGGATTCTAATAAGGTGTTCGACATTCCGTCTGAAATGCTGTTTCCAATATAAACCAATGCTTTTCCCATTAACTCTAAAACTTCATCGTGTTTTAGACCATGACGATCTAATGTATTAAATGGAAGTTTTTTTTGTTTAATATATTCTATTACAATAGAATGAGCAGCAAAAACCACAACTTCGTAATCTTTAATTTCCTCGGTTATTTCTTCTAATGCCTTAATTACATTTAAACCTCTTCCAAATAGATGTTCATAACCCTTTACTAAAATTATTTTCCTTTGCCCGACTGGCATTTTAAATTTTTGCAATTCATCTAACTTATAACCTGTCCCGCCAGGGATAACTCCCAAATATTTACCATTAAATCCTAAAGATTTAGCCATTTCGTAATCGCGTTTGCAATCTGTATGAATAAAATTGACTCTTTTTAAAACTTTTATGATTGCATTCCTGTGTTCTTTTAAATTTTTATAGTAATACAAATCACTACCCCAGCATGAATAAATCCATTTTAAATCTGGGTGTTTATCCATAGTTTTTCTTATTTGATAAGAACAATTTTGCATTTCAAAACTATGAACAACATCTGGTTTGATTTGGTTTATTATTTGTTCTAAAAATTCGTTTTCGGTGATTTCTAAAAAAGGTTTAACTTTTTCATACAAAAATGGAGCTCTTTTTGACAAAAAATATTCTCCTTTTATTGGTGGAATTTTTCTCGCTTTCCAATTTGTAAACTGATGAATCGTATCTGTCAATTCTAACTTACCTTTATGCGTGACATCAAACCAAAATAATTCATGATCAGAATCTTTGAGATTATTAATCCAGCGGATAGCATGAATTGAAGGCATTGAGATAAAAAGTATTTTCATTTTTTTTATAAAGATGGTTTTTCTATAATGCCCGTTAGACCAACTATCATGGTAGATTTATTAAAATTGATGGTGGCTTATCGTAGGAATATAACAATTTTTATGACTGGTTTAGCAACAAATTGCATTAGTTTTTTCTTTTCCCCCCACAAATACATATTAACGCCTATCATTTGTCCTAATGCAGCATTATACCCACGCATATATCAGAATTTACAAAACCTGTTCTTTTGAAAATCACTTCTAAAGCATAAGGAGTATACTATAACAATCGTGTGAAACTTCATGCAATGACATTAAAAAAGGAATTGTAAAAAAAACTTTCCTCCCGGTTTTAATACTTTTTTACTTCCAATAAATAACGATCAGGTCAGGAACATGCTCCAATACTTCTTTAGAAATTAGGACATCAAAACTATTATCTTGAAATGGCATTACTACACCATCCCATAAAAAATCTGCTTTTACATTTCCATAACTTAATCCTGTATCGATATCTAAACCAACATAGTTTACTACTTTTTTATTCTGTAAAATGAAATCTCTATATGGC
>JAYURX010000438.1:0-6688 GCA_043755965.1 Flavobacterium sp.
TATGATCATTTTTTAGCTAAAAACTGGAGTAACTATTCCAATGAAAAACTGGAAGTCTACGCGGACACTTTTTACCATCTTCTAAAAGATAATTACGAAATCCTGACCGAGAAAGTCAGAAACATGATCCCGTATATGTTTGCCAGAAACTGGTTGGTAAGTTATGCCACCATTGACGGTTTGCAAATGATTATGTTTCATATGGACCATCGCACCAAAAACCGCGTTGACATGCACGAATCTATTGTGGAACTCCAACAATACTACGCCGAGTTTGAAGCAGAATTCACTTTGTTTTTTGAAGAATTGCGTCAGCATTGCGTCGAGAAATTAAAGGATTTGAATGGTTAGTCCACGAACCTGCAGGCAGGCAGGCAGGTACACGAATGATTTTTATGAAAAAAGATTTTCCTATTAGTTTTACTAGTTTCTTCAACAATTTTCTCCCAACAAAAAGGACTTGTTGCCGATAAAGCCATGGTCACTTTGCAAAGTCTGATGTCTAAAGGATACAGCATCAATGAAAAATTTGCACCAGTTTTAGGTAAAGTAGATGCTATCTTAGTCCAACCCGATGGAAAACTGGAAGGCGGCGCTGATTATCGTGGGGATGATAAAGCAGTTAGATTTTAGATTGCCAAATTTTGAATTCAGAATTCAGAATTTAAAATAGTATTTTAGCAATTCAAAGATTTGAATACATGTCGAAGACTAAAGCTTCCCATTTTAAAATTGTTTTCAGAAGTATTTTCAGAAGAGCCGAGAATTTAATTTACCTTTTGAAAGACAGACTAAGCGAGCGGAATTTTATCTACTTTGCAAGTGTTCTTGTAGCAATCACCTGTTCGATCGCCGTAATTATTCTTAAAAGTTTTGCGCATAATATCTTTCTTTGGGCTAATGACATTAATGGGTTTTTAAAACTTCCTTATATAAATAGTTTACTGCCAGTTGTCGGCATTCTACTCACCGTTTTCGTGGTTCGGAATTTCTTAGGCAATAGTCTGGAAAAAGGCAGTTCCAAAATATTGTATGCCGTTGCCCGAAAAGGTGGAATCGTTCCCAAAAAACAAATGTATGCCCAAATTGTCACGAGTTCATTAACCGTTGGACTTGGTGGCTCTGCCGGATTAGAAAGCCCAATTGTAATTACAGGTGCAGCATTTGGATCCAACTTTGCACAGAAATATCATTTGTCACAAAAAGACAGGATTCTCCTTTTGGCCTGCGGTGTCGCCGCCGGAATTGGAGCTGCGTTTAATGCGCCAATTGCAGGTGTTTTATTCGCCATTGAAGTGGTTTTGACCGATGTCTCCATTTCGGCTTTTATTCCAATTATTATTTCTGCAGCCACCGGCGCGCTGATGTCTAAAGTCACTTTGAGTCCGGATACTTTATTAAATTTTGAACAAACACTAAAATTTGATTATCACAACACGCCTTTCTATATTTTATTGGGAATTTTGGCAGGCTTTGCATCTATTTATCACGCGCGTAATTTTCAGCGGGTTGAAAAGTTTTTTGGAACTTTTAAAAACAAAGGATATCGCAAGGCCTTGTTTGGCGCTTCCATTTTAGCGGTCTTAATTTTCATTTCACCAACATTGTTTGGTGAAGGTTATGAAAGCATTAAAATATTGGCTTCCAAAAATCCGAGTGTGCTGTTAGACAATACTGTGTTGGAAACTTTCAAAAGCAACGAATGGATTTTATTGGCGTTTGTTGGAGTAACAATGTTGTTAAAAGCTTTTGCCACGGGACTAACTTTGGGTAGCGGTGGTAACGGTGGTAACTTTGCACCTTCACTTTTTGTGGGTTCGTATCTTGGTTTTTTTGTGGCCAAAACAGTAAATCTGCTCAATATCACTCATCACTTACCGATTGCGAATTTTACCATTGTAGGCATGGCCGGAATCCTGAGCGGCTTGTTTCATGCGCCCTTGACTGCTATTTTCCTTATTGGTGAAATCACCGGCGGTTATGATTTGATGGTACCATTGATGATTGTGTCTTCGGTGAGTTATGCCGTTTCCAAACAATTCGAAAAACATTCGATGGATGTAAAAGCATTGGCAGACAAAGGCGATGTTTTCACCAGTGATAAAGACAAAAATATTTTGCAAAGCATCGACCTATATAATCTTGTTGACAAAAATTTTAAAACCTTAACGCTGGAAAACCCGGTGGAAAGCGCTGTAAAAATCTTCTCTACAACAAATCAAAAAATTATTCCAATTATCGATGAACATAAATCCCTAGTTGGGGTTGTTGATTTTAACGAAGTCAAATCCTTTATTTTCAATCCCTATCATGTAAAGTTTACTTCTATGAAGGAAGTCATTAGCCAACCTAAAGCCATTATTTTATTGGAAGACAAGGTGGAAAAAGTGATGAAACAATTTGAAACATCCGATAGTGAAATACTCCCTGTAATTCAAAAAGGAAAATACTTTGGTTTCCTTTCCAAAATTGATGTCTTGGAAAATTATCGTCACCGCTTAAAGGAAATGATAATCGATTAAATTTCTAACAATAACTTCTTAACGCATTACCAAAAATTTCAAGCCAAAACACTACCTTTGCGTTTTGCAAAAAATGCTATGTTAGATACGGAAAATACGATTGAAGTTCTTGGTGCCCGCGTGCACAATCTGAAGAATATAGACATCACGATTCCCAGGGAAAAACTGGTTGTGATTACCGGACTTTCGGGTTCGGGGAAATCGTCTTTGGCTTTCGACACCATTTATGCAGAAGGGCAACGAAGGTATATAGAAACATTCTCGGCGTATGCGCGTCAATTCCTTGGCGGATTAGAACGTCCTGATGTTGATAAAATTGATGGACTTTCGCCCGTAATTGCCATTGAGCAAAAAACTACAAGTAAAAGTCCGCGTTCCACAGTGGGAACTATTACCGAAATTTATGATTTTCTGCGTTTGTTGTATGCGAGAGCCGGCGAAGCGTATAGTTATGTGACCGGCGAAAAAATGGTTTCCTATTCGGATGACCAAATCAAGGAATTGATTATCAAAAATTTCACGGGAAAACGCATTAATATTCTGGCGCCAATCATTCGTGCCCGAAAAGGTCATTACGCCGAATTGTTCCAGCAAATAGCAAAACAAGGATTTGTAAAAGTGCGTGTTAATGGCGATGTCCAGGATTTGATTCAGGGTATGAAACTCGACCGTTACAAAACCCACGATATCGAAATTGTTATCGACAGAATGGTGATTGAGAACAGCGAGGAGAATGAAAAACGCTTGACCGAAAGCATCAAAACTGCGATGTATCATGGCGAAAATGTATTAATGATTTTGGATCAGGACACCAATGAAGTACGTTATTTCAGTAGAAACCTGATGTGCCCAACTTCCGGTATTTCCTATCAAAATCCAGAGCCGAATCTGTTTTCGTTCAATTCGCCAAAAGGCGCCTGCGAAGTCTGTAAAGGATTAGGAAACGTGCACGAAATCAATCTGAAAAAAATTATCCCTAATTCGAAATTATCCATCAAAAATGGAGGTTTTGCACCATTAGGCGAATATAAAAGTTCCTGGATTTTCAAACAACTGGAAATCATTGGGGAAAAATTTGGCTTTAGCCTGACTGACGCAATTGAAACCATTCCGGAAGAAGCGATGCAGATTATTTTGTATGGCGGGAAGGATAAATTTTCAGTCGAATCCAAAACATTGGGAATCACGAAAGAATACAAAATTGAGTTTGAAGGAATCTCGCATTTCATCAAAAATCAATTTGACGAAAGCACTTCCACTTCTATAAAACGCTGGGCAAAGGAATTCATGGACGAAGTGGAATGTCCGGAATGCCATGGCTCGCGTTTGAAAAAAGAATCAATGTATTTCCGCATTCACGCCAAAAATATTTTCGATTTGTCAACGATGGATATTTCAGAACTTTCGGATTGGTTTGAGAATTTAGACAAAAATCTAACGGAAAAACAAAAAATAATCGCTACCGAAATCGTTAAGGAAATTAAAGACCGTTTACGCTTTTTGGTGAATGTTGGGCTGAATTATTTATCGATAAATCGCAGTTCCAAATCGCTTTCCGGCGGTGAAGCACAACGCATCCGTTTGGCGACACAAATTGGTTCGCAGTTGGTTGGCGTACTTTATATTCTGGATGAACCAAGCATTGGTTTACACCAGAGAGATAACGGAAAGTTAATCCATTCACTGGAGCAATTGCGCGATATCGGAAACTCGGTTCTGGTAGTAGAACACGACAAAGACATGATTGAACGTGCCGATTATGTGATTGATATTGGACCAAAAGCAGGAAAATTTGGTGGCGAAATCATCAGCAAAGGAACACCGGCAGCATTGCTGAAAGAACATACAATTACAGCCATGTACTTGAATGGTGAAATGAAAATTGAAGTTCCAAAAAAACGTCGTGAAGGAAATGGTAAATTCATGAAACTGACGGGTGCGACCGGAAACAATCTAAAAAATGTTTCTATCGAATTACCATTAGGAAAGCTGATTTGCGTGACCGGAGTTTCGGGTAGCGGAAAATCTACTTTGATTAATGAAACCTTGTATCCCATCCTGAATGCTTATTATTTTAATGGCGTTAAAAAGCCACAGCCGTATAAAAAAATTGAAGGTTTAGAGCATATTGACAAAGTAATTGATATAGATCAAAGTCCTATTGGAAGAACGCCACGTTCAAATCCGGCGACATATACCGATGTTTTTTCGGAAATTAGAAGCTTGTACACCATGACACCAGAAGCCATGATTCGCGGTTATAAAGCGGGTCGTTTTAGTTTCAATGTTTCCGGCGGAAGATGCGAAACCTGCGAAGGTTCGGGAGTTCGGACAATTGAAATGAGTTTTTTACCTGATGTGTATGTGGAATGTGAAACCTGCCAGGGCAAACGTTTCAACAGGGAAACATTAGAAATTCGATACAAAGGCAAATCTATTTCCGATGTGTTGAACATGACGGTTGACGAAGCGGTTCCGTTTTTTGAAAACATCCCAAAAATCTACCGCAAGGTCAAAACCATACAGGATGTTGGTTTAGGCTATATTACTTTGGGACAACAAAGCACAACGCTTTCGGGCGGCGAAGCGCAACGCATTAAACTGGCCACGGAATTATCCAAAAAAGACACCGGAAACACGTTCTACATCCTGGACGAACCAACAACTGGTTTGCATTTCGAAGACATTCGTGTGTTGATGGATGTAATTAATACATTAGTTGACAAAGGCAACACCATCCTGATTATTGAGCACAATATGGACGTAATCAAGTTGGCGGATTATATTATCGACATTGGTCCCGAAGGCGGAAAAGCCGGTGGCGAAGTCGTTGCTAAAGGAACGCCGGAAGAAATAGCGAAAAACAAAAAAAGCTACACCGCGCCATTTTTGAAAAAAGAATTACTTTAGCGCGCTTGATTTAACATTAAAACTAAGAATAAAATAGATAAAAATGAGGAAAGAAGAATTTCAGGATGAAGATGATAAAATCCATGATAAATTAAAACAAAAACCCTGGAATGAAATAAGAACAAACGACTCCTGGGCGATTTTTAAAATTATGTCGGAGTTTGTAAACGGTTACGAAACCATGGCGAGAATTGGTCCGTGTGTTTCCATTTTTGGCTCTGCCAGAACAAAACCTGATACCAAATATTATTTGTTAGCCGAAAAAATAGCTTATAAAATCAGTAAAGCCGGTTACGGCGTTATCACTGGCGGCGGTCCGGGGATCATGGAAGCGGGAAATAAAGGGGCACATAATGGTGCCGGAACATCGGTAGGTTTGAACATCGAGTTGCCATTTGAGCAACATTATAATCCCTATATCGACAAGGATAAAAATTTGAATTTTGACTATTTCTTTGTCCGCAAAGTAATGTTTGTAAAATACTCTCAGGGATTTGTCGTTATGCCGGGCGGTTTTGGAACTTTGGATGAATTATTTGAAGCTGTTACACTTATCCAAACGAAGAAAATTGGAAAATTCCCAATTATTTTGGTTGGTTCCGAATTTTGGGCCGGATTATTTGAATGGGTAAAATCGGTGATGATTGCAAAAGAAGGCAATGCCAACCCGGACGATCTGAATCTAATTAAAATCGTAGACACCGAAGATGAAGTGGTTGAAGCGCTGGATAATTTCTACAAAAAATACAATCTGAGTCCAAACTTCTAACGTATGTTTTCCTAAATCCTGTAATTTCTTTTTTTTGAAATCAATTTTTAAAATATTTTTTTTGGGTTTTGTTTTATCACTTCCGATAAAATTATTGGCACAGCATCATTCTAAAATGATTGTGGATGTCGACAATGAAAAGAAAGAATTGACCGTTAGCCAGGAACTGACATTCTTCAACCAAACGAATGATACGCTGACCTATATCGTTTTGAACGACTGGACGAATGGGTATACTTCAAAAAACACACCTTTGGCAGCGCGGTTTTCCGATGAATTTGAAAGAGGTTTTCATTTGGCAAAAGAAAAAGAAAGAGGCAGAACAAGTAATATCAACATTATTGATGAAAATAAAACTTCATTAACTTGGGAAAGAGATGCCAACTATCCTGATGTTATTCAAATTAGACTTAAAGAAAAGTTGTTTCCTAATCAAAAAGCGAGTTTTACACTCAACTATACTGTCAAAATTCCAAGTGATAAGTTT
>JAYURX010000439.1:0-2853 GCA_043755965.1 Flavobacterium sp.
TACTTTGAATATAGATACTTTAGGTGTAAATCATCGGATAAATATTTTCCCTAATCCTGCAAAGGATTATATTACTATATCAGGAGTAATAGGAATGAAGTATCAAATTAATATTTATGATATTTCCGCTAAACTCATTTTAGCAAAAGAATTTACTACTGAGACTACATTAGAAACCTCAAATTTATCGAAAGGAATTTATTCTTATTCTGTTGAAAATCAAGATAAAATAAGTAGCACTGGAAAATTTTGTAAAGAGTGAGAAATCTATTTAACCCTTGTCATTTCAATCTTCTCCGGAGCATGAATTACAAGTGGGAATTGTTCTATTTTTACAGAAGAGCTGTCTAATCCAAACCCTTTTTCCTCTGACAAACTCATTTTTTTCATTATGAAGTAGGTATTCATAACTATTTTCTCAAAGAAAGTCAGGTCACTGTCGTTAGAAAGGAATTTTTCTGAAAGCACGAATTTAAAGTCTCCAATGATATGGTTTTTACTTAAGGATTCATATCGACTGGTAATATCTACTTCACCTCGTTGTACCATTTCCTTAATTACGTGTTTGAACATCAGGTTAATTTTGGTGGGCTCGCGAAAACCAAGGTAAAAATCAATTCGGTAAATATCGTCCCTGATTATCTCTGTAACCTTATATTCTTTTTTATAAGGCTCGCTCAGAATATTCACATGAATAAACCAATATAAGTCGGCGCGTTTTGGTCTTTTTTGAAGAATGGAATACATCACTTTTTCCTCAATTTCGTCCGTTCTTTGGGAATTCGTCATATATATTAAATGCGTTGCATATTTTGGAATAGATAAATCAACACTTAATTCGGCAAGAACTTTTTTATAGCTTTCAATCTTAACGATTTTAGTATAGCTTTTACTAATTTTCTTGGCTAAAAACCATGTTGACATAACTCCAATTAAAAAGATTGCAATTGCTACGGTTACATAACCGCCATCCATGAATTTTGTAATGTTAGCGGTTAAAAAACTTATTTCAATAATACCATAGATAGTTATGATAGGAGCAATGAAATACCATTTGACGCGCTTCATTATCAAATAAAAATTCAATAATGTTGTGGTCATCATCATACCTAAAATAATCGACAGGCCGTATGCATGCTCCATGTTTTTGGACTCTTTGAAGTAAAGAATAATCCCAACACAGCCTATAAAAAGTAGCCAGTTGATAGATGGAATATACAATTGGCCTTTTACATCTGTAGGGTAATTGATTTTAACTTTTGGCCAGAAGTTTAATCGCATAGCTTCATTAATGAGGGTAAAAGAACCGCTGATCAACGCCTGGGAAGCAATGATTGCGGCTAATGTCGCAACAACGATTCCAATGGGCTGAAACCAGTCGGCCATTATTAAATAGAATGGATTAGGGTTATTGTCATTAAGATTCGCAAGCGTACTACCTTTGTGTTGCAATAAATAAGCACCTTGTCCAAAATAATTTAAAATCAATGTTGATTTGACAAAAATCCAGCTTACTCTAATGTTCCTTCTTCCGCAATGCCCCATGTCTGAATACAGAGATTCTGCTCCGGTAGTGCAAAGAAATACCGCACCCAGAATAAAGAACCCGTGTCCGCTTTCAGTTGATGTCAGTAGTTTATAAGCATAGTAAGGATTGATAGCTTTTAAAACTTCGAAGTTTTGCGATATTTGAATAGCTCCCAATACTCCTAACATCGAAAACCAAACCAGCATTATTGGGGAGAAAAACTTAGTAACTAATTTGGCCCCAAATTGTTGAATCGAAAATAAAATAAATAGAATAGCTATTACAATTGGAATAGTTGGAATGTCCGGCTTAAAAATTAATAGTCCTTCAACAGCTGAAGAAACCGAGATTGGCGGCGTAATTATGCCTTCCGCTAAAAGCAAACTTCCGCCAATAATAGCGGGAACAATAAGCCATTGAATCTTGGTGCGTTTGACCAATGAATATAAAGAGAAAATACCGCCTTCACCATGGTTGTCTGCATTTAAGACAATTATGACATACTTTAAGGTTGTCTGCAATGTTAGAGTCCATAAGATGCAGGAGAGTCCTCCTAGGATTAAATCAGAGTCGATTTTATTATCATCGATAATTGACTTCATTACATAAAGAGGAGATGTACCAATATCACCATATATTATTCCTAATGTTAAAAGTAATCCGGCGGATGAAAGTCTAGAATGTAAATTCTGGTGACTATGTGAACTCATAAAAAAGTTGTTAAAAAGGTTACAAATGTAATATATTTTTAAAATCAATTCCCTTTTTGAGTGTTTAATTTTAGTATTGTTAATTAAAAAAAGCACCACATTTCTGTGGTGCTTTTTCTCAACAATTCAAACTATAAATTATTTAACGTAACTTCTTCTGTTTCCATTTCCTCTTGAATTTCCTTCACTTCTTTGAGAATTCCCTCTTTGCTGTGTAGACTCTCTCGGACTTGAACTTCTTTGTGATTCAGCACTTCTTTGATTTCCATAAGTTCTAGGGCTTGATTCGCTTCTGGAACCATATTGAGTTTCTGCACTTCTTGGTGATTCAGTAGTTCTTTGATTTCCATAAGTTCTTGGACTTGATTCACTTCTGGAACCATATTGAGTTTCTGCACTTATTGGTGCCTGATTTCTTGTATTACCATAAGTTCTCGGAGTTGATTCACTTGTTGAATTATCTTGAGTTCTTATACCTCTTGGAGAAATTGCTGCGACATTCGAATTATTTCGAAATCCAATAGCCGCAACTTGATTTCCGGTATTTGCGGTTTGTGTTCTCATATTATTGTCCAATACATATCTGTTTGCATAACCAGTATTTCTATTAGAAAA
>JAYURX010000440.1:0-2842 GCA_043755965.1 Flavobacterium sp.
CTTTTACTGAAATTGTTTTGTCTAAATAGGTTTTGTTTGCCAAGCTGTCATTGGATGTAAATGCCTGAAAGACTTCTGCCACCGTTTTAGAAAAAGCAGCATCTTCTGACGCAATGTCCCTGTGGCTTTTATACATATATTTATAAATTCCAAAGAACACCACAATCACTAAGAGTAAAATATAGAACAACTTTTTCTTCATAATCGAAAATTAATTAAACTGCTTAACCGATATTTACGTAAATTTACTTAAAAATACTACTTAAAATAAAACTTGAATGAAAAAGATATTATATTTTCCACTGCTAATTTCCTTTGGTATTGTTTTTGTCGTAGGCTGCACAAACGATTCCAGTTCGGATTTGATTGATTTAAACCAAGTGGATGAAATAACCTATACCAATACTGTAAAATCAATTATCGATAACAATTGTATTCCATGTCACGCAACTGTACCTGTAAATGGAGCACCAATGTCTTTAACCACATACGAATTTGTTAAGAATGCAGTTTTAAGTAGAGGATTATTGGATAGAATTTCAAGACCACAAGGTTCTCCCGGAATGATGCCGAATGGCGGTACCAGATTACCACAAGCAAAAATTGATCAAATTTACCAATGGGCAGAGAATGGTTTTCCCGAATAAATAAAATAAAAAATAAAATACTATGAAATCAAAGATTCACGAATACAAAAAAAACCATAGAAAACTCATGAGTAAAATTAAATTATTAAGTCTACTATTTGTAATCAGTATTGGCAGTTTTGCCCAAACAAAAATGATTACCAAAACCGGAAAATTGACTTTTGAAGCGTCGGTTCCTGCCTTTGAAGAAGTAAAAGCCAAAAATGAATCGGCAACAGTTGTATTAAATCCAACTACGGGAGAAATCGCCAGTTTAGCATTGATTAAAGGTTTCCGATTTAAAGTAGCGTTGATGGAAGAACATTTCAACGAAAATTATATGGAAAGTGATTCTTATCCAAAAGCGACTTTTAAAGGCAAAATCGATAACTTCGATGTTTCAAAACTTACTGAAACTTCCAAAGTGTATACCATAAAAGGAAAGATGGAAATGCACGGAAAGTCAAAAGACATTACCATCACAGCAAACATAAAAAAATCAGGCGACGGCATTAAAATAGATTCTGATTTTACCCTAAATACTGATGATTATGGAATTGATATACCGAGTGTCGTCAGTAAGAAAGTCTCCAAGAAAGTAGCCGTAAAATTTGATGCTACTCTAAAATAAAAAAAGAAGCTGTAAAATAATTTACAGCTTCTTTTTTTTAAATAAATTTAGATTGTCAATATGAGCCGGTTTAAATTGATTTTTCCATCACATAATCGTCCATTACATAACCATTACCAATGTCTATGACTTCTTCAAAACTAATGGTAAAACCAATTCTTTCGTAAAAACGAATGGCTATATTTTTTTTATTGACATTTAATATCAAGGCTTTTTGATGACGCTCTTTGGCTTTATTAATAATAAAATCCATGAGTTGTTTTCCAATGCCTTTGGCCTGATGATTGGGCAAAATATAGATTTTATGTATTTTTGTTTTAGGCTTTTTATTGTAATTGAATTCATAGGCTGCAAAACCAACAGGAATTTCATTCTTAGTCGCCAATATAAAATGATTTCCTTTTTCATTGGCTTGTTGTTGTAACGACGTAACGCTATACATCATTTCTATCATATAAACCAACTGTTCCCGACTTAAAATGGTTCCATAAGCTATCGGCCAAACTTCTTTGGCAATTTCACGTATACTGGTAAAATTTTCGTCAGTGTTTTTAGTAATTATCATTTTATCGTTTCAATGCTTTTTCATAAGTTGAAATCCAATCTTCCACAGACATTTTCGTGGCCAACTCGCCAATAAATTCAAAAGGAATATCGTCAACTTTTTTAAATCGGAGACAACTCTTTCCCATATCAAGTTTGGTTTTAGTATGTTTTGGATATTCCGAAACAAACCAATCCAATAAATTTTTATTGCTATAAATTCCCATATGATACACGGCAATAAAATTCTTCTGTGAAGCCACATTAATGAAAGGAAGCGGCAATTGTGGCGAACAATGATACCCATTTGGATAAATGCTGTGCGGCACAACATAGCCTAGCATTCCATAACTCATTACTTCCTCAAAACCTTTGGGCAGATTATCCTTAATGGCAGAGCGAAGTTTTAGCATAGCTTCTTTTCTTTCTTCCGGTAATTCAGCTAAATATTGCTCTGGGGTTAGCGCTTTTGATTGCATAGTTTATATTTTGTGTCTCAAAAATAGAAATAAATTTAATAGATTTGCATTTTGTTTTTTATAACTATTCCTTATGTCCAGAAGTCCATTAAAAAAAGACAAAACATGAAGCATCGCTATGTTTTGCATCAATATTATTTTAATGACCATCTTACTTTTAGTATTTATCGTATATACCTTTATCAATATCCATTAAAAAAATCATGAATAAAAAAACAATTTCATTAGTATTGTTCTCGTTTCTGTTTATAAACTGTTCAAACCAAAAATCGACTCCCAAAAAAGTCGACACTACCGATAGTTTCAAAACCATAACCACCGAAAGTTTACTGACCAATTTAACCATAATCGCCTCAGACGAAATGCAGGGTAGAGACACGGGAAGCGAAGGCCAGAAAAAAGCAGGTCGTTATATAATTGATTTCTATAAAAAACATGGCGTTGGATTTCCAAAAGCCGCTACCAATTATTACCAACATATTCCCGCTGCCTTTTTAAATGCAAAACGCAACGAAAATCTTCCCGATTCAGAAAACATTTGGGCTTTTATTGAAGGTTCGGAA
>JAYURX010000441.1:0-2840 GCA_043755965.1 Flavobacterium sp.
AAGAAAAAAACTTATGCCTTATCCCTTTTTACTTATCCCTTTATAAATACTCCCCATGCTGGGAAATATCCAATCCCAATTCCTCTTTTTCCTGACTTACTCTTAGCGGTGTTATTTTATTGACAATATAGAAAAAGTGCATACGATGCTGTAAAGGCAAACACAGAAACACAAACCAAAGCCGTCATTTGATTTAGAAATAATTTAGCTTCTCCAAACAACAATCCCTGATTAACAACCGCCGGATTTATTGCCTTTGAGGCAAATACGCCTGTCAAAATCATTCCAGTCATTCCACCAACACCATGGCAGGCAAAGACATCGAGTGCGTCGTCTATCTTTCCTTTTGGAAACTTACTTACGGCTAAATTACTGACGATACTTGCTATGATTCCAATCGTTATCGCATGGGCAATACTCACATAACCTGCAGCGGGAGTAATGGCAACCAAACCCACAACAGCTCCAATACAGGCACCCATTGCCGAAAGTTTGTGTCCCAATATCTTGCCCAAAAATACCCAAGCCATTGATGCAGCAGCTGCTGCTACAGTTGTGGTTCCAAGTGCCTGTACTGCTAAGCCATTGGCTCCCATCGCTGAACCAGCATTAAATCCGAACCAGCCAAACCATAGTAATCCCGTTCCTAATAAAACATAAGTAATTCTGGCAGGATTTGCTTTTTGGCTTTTTCGTTTTCCCAGAAACATAGCACCGGCTAGTGCTGCCCAACCTGCGCTCATATGTACTACGGTACCACCGGCAAAATCCAAAACTCCCATTTTAAAGAAAATGCCTTCGGGATGCCAGGTGCAATGGGCGAGAGGTGTATATACAAACAAAATGAACAAGACCATAAACAATAAATAAGACCAAAACCGAATCCGTTCCGCAAACGCTCCGGTTATTAAAGCCGGAGTGATAATTGCGAACTTAACCTGAAAAAGGGCAAAAAGGAGTAAGGGAATCGTTGGTGCCAATGACCAAGCAGATGTAACCCCCACATTATTAAAAAACAAATTGGGTAATGGATTTCCAATAAAACCACCAATCGAAGGGCCAAAGCATAAACCATAGGCAATCACGACCCATAATATACTAACAATTACCATAGCCATAAAACTCTGAAGCATGGTACTGATTACGTTTTTCTTGCCAACCATCCCACCATAAAAGAAACCTAAGCCTGGTGTCATTAATAACACCAAGGCTGTCGCCACAATCATCCAGGCAGTATCTCCGGTATCAAATTTTGAAATGGCGATAGGAAAGGCATGGTTCTGAAAAATTAGATTTGAAAAGAAGGTTAAAATCAAAATTGTGATGAGTATCAGGCTTAGGACAATTTTTCTGGGCTTCATAATTTTTAAATTAATTCTTTATAAAAATATTAATTTAATAAATAGCACCCTTTAAAAATCAAACCAATAGGATCATTTTTATTAGATTATAATTTTTAACCCCATTTTATTTTAGGGTAAATATTATTTTTTGTATTTATTGATGATTTACTAATGACTGTATAAACAAAAAGGCACAAGATTTAACTTGTGCCTTTTCCCATATTTCTTATCCCTTAATTTACCTCGAATAATTCGGAGCCTCATTAGTAATCGTAACATTATGAGGATGGCTCTCGCCAATGCCACTTGCCGTAATTCTGACAAAGCGCCCGGTTTCCTGTAGCGTTGGAATATCTTTAGCGCCACAATAACCCATTCCGGCACGAAGACCACCCACGAATTGCTGCATGCTTTCACTCAATTCACCTTTATAGGGTACACGACCTACGATTCCTTCCGGAACCAACTTTTTGATATCATCTTCCACATCCTGGAAATATCGGTCTTTTGAACCTTCCTGCATCGCTTCCACAGAACCCATTCCGCGATAGGATTTGAATTTTCTTCCTTCAAATATGATAGTTTCTCCCGGACTCTCTTTTGTTCCGGCTAATAACGAACCCAACATTACGCAATCTGCTCCGGCTGCAATCGCTTTTGGAATATCACCCGTGTAACGGATTCCACCATCGGCAATTACGGGAACACCGGTTCCTTTCAAAGCTGCAGCCACTTCTAAAACCGCTGAAAATTGGGGAAACCCAACTCCGGCTACAACTCGGGTTGTACAAATAGAACCAGGGCCAATTCCAACTTTCACTGCATCGGCACCATTTTGAGCTAAATAAAGCGCCGCTTCGGGAGTAGCAATATTTCCAACTACTACATCAAGATTAGGGAATTTAGCTTTTACTTCTTTTAAAACTGTAACTACGCCTTGCGTATGTCCGTGAGCCGTATCAATGATTACAGCATCAACTCCGGCGTTTACCAACGCTGTTGCTCTTTCCAAAGCATCAGCCGTAACACCTAAAGCAGCGGCAACGCGCAAACGACCAAACTTATCCTTGTTTGCAATTGGTTTTTGAGTAAGCTTGGTTATATCTCTAAACGTAATCAATCCGATAAGTTTAAAATCATCATCAACTACGGGAAGTTTCTCGATTTTATTTTTCTGTAGAATACCTTCAGCTTCCTGCAAGGTTGTTCCTTCGGCAGCTGTTACCAGATTTTCGGAAGTCATTACTTCTAAGATGGAACGGGAATTTATTTTTTCGAAACGTAAATCCCGATTGGTTGCAATTCCTTTTAAAATTCCGTTTTCATCTACCACCGGAATACCGCCAATGCCAAATTCCTTCATCGCCATTTTCGCGTCGCCAACGGTTGCTGTTAAAGGCAAAGTCACCGGATCGATAATCATTCCGGCTTCGGCGCGTTTTACTTTTCGAACTTTTGCTGCTTGCTGTTCAATCGTCATGTTTTTGTGCAAAACGC
>JAYURX010000442.1:0-2837 GCA_043755965.1 Flavobacterium sp.
AATAGCTAATATGAATTTGAAAAATCCACAGATAATTGGTTTCGGAATCAGCAACAAAACCACTTTTCAACAAGCGACAAAACACCAAAAAGGAGCAATAATTGGAAGCAGTTTTATTAAATTTATTGCTGACAATCCTATTTCCAGTATTTCTAAATTTATCCAAAATCTGCTTTAGATAATATTTTATATAGTATTAATAATTAAATTAATAACCACATACTATAAGATTTATCTATGAATGCTTATTTGCTTGATTCTATGTAGTTTTAGGCAGGAACAACTGGTAAATCTGTTTGCACAATTAGAGGCGTAAGAGTCCGTATATTGTTTTGAAAAAAGCGTATAAAGTTTTAGATTTTTTTCTGTTTTGCATTCCGTTTATTCTACTAGTTAAAAAATAAAAAAAAGTAGATATGAGCGAAGCCATCCATAATTTACTAATTTACAAGTTATTAACAATTTACATACTTTTAAGAAACATTTTATTAAATTTGATTTCAGGCTATTCTAAACAATAAACTAAAATCATCACATTATGGGACTTTTTGGTAAGAATCAGAAGAAAATCATCGAAGAGCTTCACAAAAAAAGTGAAGATCATTGCAAAGAAATCAGCAAAGAAATTGATGAGTTGTTAGATGATTTGAAAACCGATTACGATGAGAATCGTGAAGTCGTAAGGGAGTTCTCTTCCTTCGTGGATGAATTAAAAACAAAACTCAGTCCGGAAGATGCCAATAAACTATTGGACTTTTCATCAAGATTGACTAAAATAAAACGCTGTGCCAAAAAAGGTGTTGAAGCCATGAGAGAATTAGCACGAGACCAGCGCAAAGTAACCCGGGAAACCAGCATGGAATATGAAGAATATTACTATATGAAGTAATAAAAAGCCCCGAGAAATTGGGGCTTTTTTATTGTATCTATCTTGCTTGGAAACCTAAAAATACCACTGCGCCTGGTTCCTTCGCTAAAAATGTTCACTGAACATTTTTTACGCTCGGCGCTATCTTGTAAAAACCAACGTATTTCCTTTACTCAAATTCGAGTCAAAAGCATAACCGTCATAATTAAAACCTTTCAGGTCATCAATCGTTTCCGCATTGGTATCAATGATATAGCGAACCATCATGCCTCTCGCCTTTTTGGCAAAAAAACTAATCATCTTTAATTGTCCATCCTTAAAATCCTTAAACTCCGGAGTAATAATAGGCACTTTTAATGATTTGGCGTCAACCGCACTAAAATATTCGTTACTTGCCAGATTGATAAATAACTCGCCTTTCTTCAATTCGCTGTTTAGTTCTTTGGTAATCGTCTTCTTCCAGAATTCATATAGATTTTTGTTTTTACCTATTGGCAATGAGGTGCCCATTTCCAAACGATAGGCCTGCATTAAATCCAATGGCTTAAGCAAACCATATAAGCCCGATAGAATTCGGAGTTTGTCCTGCAAATCGCCTAATTTCTCAACTGGCAAACTATAAACATCCAAACCTTGATAAACATCACCATCAAAAGTATAAATTGCCTGACGTGCGTTTTCCGTTGTAAAAGGTGTATGCCATTCCTGATTACGCTGCGAGTTTAACTCTGCCAGCTTATCTGAAATATCCATAAGTTGGGATAGTGCTTTGGGCTTTTTCTTTTTCAACGTTAGCTGAATGGTCGCGGCTTGTTTTAAAAACTTTGGTTCAGAAAAAGTAGTTGTAGGCAATTCTTTTTCAAAATTCAGCGATTTGGCCGGCGATATAACGATTTTCATTTTAGGCGTATTTGAGTTTACTTCGTCTGTTCCCCGCTATAGCGGGTCGAGTCAAAAATACAAATTCAATATTGAAAAACATATACGGGAAAATAAATTATTATGATTATTAAAGTCACAAATCATATAAGGATTTGTTAAAATTTTATAACATCTGAACCATTGGCACACCATAATTTTGTGAAACCCATAGCATTAATTTCCTATTTTTATAGAATCAAAATCAAAAATCTTATGAAAAGATTTAGTTTGTTTTGCTGCGTATTGCTCTTAGTTTGCTTCGCCAGTTCGCTTACGCTCGTGTCTTGCAAAAGCAAAAAGGCCACTCCTGAAAAATCCACAACTAAAACCGCTGAAAGGTATATAACAGTGGTAAAACCGGAAGAAGTAGAAGAAGTTAAAAGAGACAGAGCCTATGATATTGGCAAACGTTTATTGGAATCATGCAATACTTCTCGTTTCAAAACGTTCAATAGTGCCGAGGCAACTGATAAAGTAAGACAAAATGCTACACGCGAGAAAATTTCTGCTATCTGTAAAAAAATAAATCAGCGCAATGGAAGATTCTTAAACATAAACCTTATCGATATCACATTCAATAAGAAAACTAAAGAGCATGTTTTCCGTTATACTATTGGCTACGAAAAGAAACTTTATAAAAGAGTATTATTCGTTACTGTAAATGCCGCAAATCAGGTTTCTGCCATTTCCACAAAGGAAGTTCCAACTAAACCATTGTAAAAACCAGGTTAAGTCATTGGAATTTAGGCAAATTGTTGTACATTGAGCAAACATTCAATAGCTAAATATAAGCCCTAAAACAACAATTGTATGAATTCATTTTGGCAGAAAATAATAATCAAAACTATACTTCAAAAGCCTAAAAAAAGAAGTGTGGGGAATACTTATTCCAATTATGCTTTGGCAAAAGGTTATCGGGAATTTGTAATCTTGGCAAAACGTCATGTTAAAGATTTCTTCTTAATAACATTGGGGATTTTTTCAGCTACGTTTGGATTTAAAGGTTTCCTGTTGACCAATCATTTTATAGATGGTGGCGCTACCGGAA
>JAYURX010000443.1:0-2831 GCA_043755965.1 Flavobacterium sp.
GCCAAACAAAAAAACGTTCAGATACATATTCCGGTTGATGTTGTTGCAGCAGATTCATTTTCAAATGATGCCAAAACAAAAGTCGTTGATGTGAGGGAAATCCCTGATGGATGGCAAGGTTTAGACGCCGGGCCAAAATCATTAGCTAATTTCAGAGAAGTGATTATGGGTTCAAAAACAATTCTTTGGAATGGACCTTTAGGTGTTTTTGAAATGGAAAATTTCGCCAACGGAACAATTGAATTGGGAAATTATATCGCTGAGTCAACAGAAAATGGGGCTTTTTCACTTGTTGGTGGCGGAGACTCAGTTGCAGCGGTGAAACAATTCGGATTGGAAGACAAAATGAGTTATGTGTCAACTGGTGGCGGAGCGATGTTTGAGATGCTGGAAGGAAGAGTATTACCTGGAATTGCTGCCATTTTAAGTTAAAATTTTAAAATGGCACAATAAAAAATAATAAAAGGCGTTATTAATTAAACTTAATTAATAACCTACAGATTTGAAATATACCACTTTATAAAATAAAGTTATGACTATAAAAAAACTAACCTCGTTTGCATTACTGATAGCTTCGTCGGCAATTTTTGCACAAGATACTATCGTTGTTACAGCTGTAAAAAAAGAACCACTAACCAGAAGGGAAGTCCTTGATTCCATAAAGGCTACCTTTGTTCAAGACAACATTGCATCCTGCATTGACAGTCTATGGATGAAGGAATTGGCTAGTTTGGATTTGTATAATGAATTGACTTTTGACATTAAGAATATTGATGTTGATGAAAAAGTGGATTACGAATTGCCAACCGAACTTTTGAAAGAAAGATTAAAGAAGCTAGACGAAAAATCTCCATTCAACATTGAATATAATGTTGGCTTAGAGAATGTAATCAAATCATTTTTAAAGAATAGAAAAAGATCCTTCGAGAGATTAATTGGTGTTTCCCAATACTACTTCCCAATGTTTGAAGAGTCGCTAGCGGCCCAAAATATTCCATTAGAAATTAAGTATTTATCAGTTGTTGAGTCAGCATTGAATCCAAGAGCGGTTTCAAGGGTTGGAGCGACAGGTCTGTGGCAGTTTATGTACCAAACCGGAAAACAATACGGATTAAAAGTAGACACTTATGTAGACGAAAGAAGCGATCCGTTGAAAGCCAGTAAAGCCGCGACTCAGTACATGAAAAACATGTATGCTATTTTTGGTGACTGGGATTTGGTTTTAGCATCTTATAATACCGGTCCGGGGAATGTTGCTAAAGCAATACGTCGTTCCGGAGGAAAGCAGAATTACTGGAACATTCGACCTTATCTTCACAAAGAAACTCAAGGATATTTGCCGGCATTTTTGGCAACGATGTATATTTTTGAATACCACAAAGAGCACGGAATAAAACCAAATAGAGCCGTTGCAAATCATTTTGCTACAGATACTGTGATGATAAAAAATGCCATGACGTTCAAACAAATTTCAGATTTGTTAGATGTACCGGTGGCGGAATTGCAGTTTCTAAACCCATCATATAAGAGAGAAGTAGTTCCATTTATAACTGGTGAAAACAACTATTTAACTTTGCCAGTTGGAAAAGTTGCAGTATTCACTTCCAACGAAGAAAAAATCTATGCATTCGTTAAATATGAATCAAATAAAAGAGAAAGACCATACGAAAGTATGTTAGCAAATAATTCGAATTTCTCTGATAACGGAGGAACGGTTTCAAGAGTTAAATACCATAAAGTCAGAAGAGGCGATAGTTTAGGCGAAATTTCAAACCGATATGGCGTCACAATGTCAGAACTTAAAAAATGGAATCATTTGCGAAGCAATAAAGCACCAATGGGAAGAAGATTAAAAATCTACACCAACGAAGCGGTTGCATCAAACAACAAAAAGCTCACCAAGCCTGATACAACTTCTGTAAAAGAAACTACCGCTTTAGCATCAAACGGCGCTAAAACATTTAAGGAAGAAAAAGTGGTTTCGTATAAAGATGTTGTAAAATATCACAAGGTAAGAAGAGGTGATAACCTTGGAGAAATCTCAGATAAATTCGGAGTTTCGGTTTCACAATTGAAAAAATGGAACAAACTTAGAAGCAACAACGTTATGGTTGGCGCCAATCTGAAGATTGTTAAAAACGAAAGAGTGGTAACTACGGTTAGAAAAGAAATAAAAGCCGATAAAAATGCTGTTGAAACTGCTGTTGCTTCGAATGAAGTCAATGAAAAGCCTAGTGATTTTTATGAAGTTCAAAGAGGTGATAACTTATTCAGCATTGCTAAAAAATTCAATGTTAGTTTAGAAGACTTGAAAAAATGGAATAATCTTAACGATTTGAACGTTGAACAAGGTTCGAAATTAGCGTTAGTTAATAATGATGCAGAACCGTTAAAAGAAGCAACGTATAAAACCGAAGTTAAAATCACTGAACACATTGTTGACAGAGGAGAAACTTTAGGAAGTATAGCCCGTAAATTTGATGTTTCAATGTCAGACATTAAAGACTGGAACAAGATTGAAGATAATACTGTTCAACTTGGGGCAAAATTAATTGTTGGTAAAAGATATGTGGTTTCTTCTGAAAACAAAAACATACCAGCTAAAAAAGAAAATATAGCAGTTAATAACAGAGACGAAGTAAAATTATACCATGTTAAAAAAGGGGATTCCCTATTTAGCATTGCTAAAAAATATCCCGGTGTTTCGATTTCAGATTTGAAAAAATGGAACGGAATTAAAAACGAAAGTTTAAAAGCAGGGATGAAATTAAAAATTAACGGTTAATTCCGAAAATCTTCTATAAATTTGGGTTTTATTTCAGTTATGAATA
>JAYURX010000444.1:0-2812 GCA_043755965.1 Flavobacterium sp.
CAAATGGAATCCGGAGAAATGGAGCAAATGGAAGAAGATGTTGCTATGCTGCGTCAGATTTTGGATAATCTTTTGGCGTATTCTTTTTCGCAGGAAGATGTAATGAAACAGTTTAAGAACCTAAAACGTGGAGCCCCATCATTTAATAAGAACTTAAAAAGCCAACAGGATTTAAAACAGCAATTCAAACACGTTGATGATAGTTTGTTTGCGATGTCTTTACGAAATCCAAAAATAGCTGAGGACATTACCAAAGAAATTGGAAACGTTCAATACAATGTTGATAAGGCCATTGAAACGTTGGCGGAAGCAAATGTCCCTAAAGGGAATTCTCATCAACAATATGCCGTTTCGTCATCGAATAAACTAGCCGATTTGTTGAGTGACATCTTAAACGGAATGCAAATGCAGATGCAAATGCCAGGAGAAGGTAAAGGAAAACCAAAGCCCGGACAGGGTCAAGGTATGCAATTGCCAGATATTATTAAGAAACAGGAAGGGTTGAGTGAAAAGATGAAAAAGGGAATGAAAAAGGGCGACAAACCAGGTGAAGGCCACGAAGGTAACCAAGGCGAAAAAGAAGGACAAGGACAGGAAGGTCAAAAGGGAAGCAATGGTAAAAGTGGCGGCAAAGGTGAAGATGGAAAAGGACAAGGAAAAGAAAAAGGCGGAGAAAATGGTCAGGACGGAGAAGGCGATGCTAAAGCTATAATGGAAATTTATAAGGAGCAACAGCAACTGCGTGAAGCTTTGGAAAAAGAATTGAAGAAGCAAGGCGTTGGGGGCAATGGTCAAAATGTGTTGGATCAAATGAAGCAGATTGAGAAACAATTGTTAAACAAAGGTTTTAATAATGAAACGCTTCAAAAGATTTTGAATGTAAAATATGAGTTGTTGAAATTAGATAAAGCATTACAACAACAAGGGGAAGACAAGAAGCGTCAATCTGAAACCAATAAGAAAGAATTTAACAATCAGGCAACTGCATTACCAACCAGACTTCAAGAATATTTGAATAGTATTGAAATTTTAAATAGACAAAGCTTACCTTTGCGCTCCAATTTTAACCAAAGGGTTCAAGAATATTTCAAAACCAATGATTAGTTTTAATTACGAGTTAGATTTCAAACTAGAAGATGAAACCGCCTATTCAGACTGGCTGTCCAAAGTCATCAGCTCTGAAATAAAGAACGAAGGTGAGATTAATTATATCTTCTGCGGCGACGACTATTTGTTGGAAATAAACCAACAATACTTAGACCACGACACGTTAACAGACATCATCAGTTTTGATTATTCTATAGGAAACGAACTACATGGAGATATTTTTATTTCTATTGAAAGAGTCCGGGAAAACGCAACCGATTTTAATGTGGCTTTTGAAGATGAATTAAAAAGAGTTCTAGTTCATGGTGTTTTACACTACTGCGGTTACAAAGATAAAAGCGAGGAAGACGAAACACTTATGCGTCAAAAAGAGGAGGAAAAAATGAAGATGTTCCACGTGAAACAAAATTAAAAATGTTTTTAGAAAAATATGATGT
Source organism: Flavobacterium sp. (assembly GCA_043755965.1). Lineage (GTDB taxonomy): Bacteria > Bacteroidota > Bacteroidia > Flavobacteriales > Flavobacteriaceae > Flavobacterium. The sequence goes on from JAYURX010000444.1 coordinate 1,545, forward strand.
AATAATAGTAGGTGCCGGTCACGCCGGATGTGAAGCCGCAGCAGCATCAGCCAATTTGGGTTGCAGCACGCTGTTGGTTACAATGAGCCTGCAAAATATTGCGCAAATGTCATGCAATCCTGCTATGGGCGGAATTGCAAAAGGGCAAATCGTTCGTGAGATTGATGCTCTTGGCGGGTATTCGGGAATTGTTTCTGACAAAACCGCTGTGCAGTTTAAAATGTTGAATAAATCAAAAGGACCAGCAATGTGGTCTCCTAGAGTACAGTCAGACCGAATGCGTTTTGCAGAAGAGTGGAGATTGCGATTAGAGCGAACACCCAATTTGGATTTTTATCAGGAAATGGTCAAGGGTCTTTTGATTAAGAATAATAAAATTGAAGGAATTGTAACCTCACTTGGAATAGAAATCAAAGCCATAACAGTTGTTCTTACTAATGGAACTTTTCTTAACGGATTAATCCATATTGGCGATAAACAATTTGGCGGAGGAAGAGCAGGCGAAAGTGCAGCCTATGGGATTACAGATGACTTAGTAAAAGCAGGTTTTGAAGCAGGAAGAATGAAGACAGGAACACCGCCGAGAGTAGACGGGCGTTCGTTGGATTATTCCAAAATGAGAGAAGAACCTGGCGATGCTGTCCCGGATAAATTCTCTTACTCGGATGAAACAAAACCATTGGCACATCAAATGCTTTGTCATATGACCTATACTTCAAATGAAGTGCACAATATTCTTCGTGAAGGTTTTGATCGTTCACCAATGTTTAACGGGAGAATTAAAAGTATTGGCCCAAGATATTGTCCGTCTATTGAAGACAAGATTAATCGATTTGCTGATAAAGAACGGCACCAGTTATTCGTTGAGCCCGAAGGCTGGAATACGGTTGAGGTTTATGTCAATGGTTTTTCAACTTCTTTGCCGGAAGACATTCAATTTAAAGCTTTGCGCTCTGTAGAGGGATTTGAAAAAGTCAAATTCTTTCGGCCGGGTTATGCTATTGAGTATGACTATTTTCCGCCAACACAGTTGAAACACACGCTTGAAACAAAGCTAGTAGAAGGATTGTATTTTGCCGGACAAATAAACGGAACTACTGGTTACGAAGAAGCTGCTTCGCAGGGAATGATGGCCGGAATTAATGCGGCGCTGAAGGTAAAAGAACAAGAACCAATGATTCTTCGTCGCGATGAAGCCTATATTGGTGTTTTGATTGATGATTTAATTACAAAAGGAACAGAAGAACCATACAGAATGTTTACTTCCC
>JAYURX010000445.1:0-2811 GCA_043755965.1 Flavobacterium sp.
TATATCATTCTCATCTTTATCCTTATAGTGTTTATGACCGGTGAAGTGATGCATCGAGAACGCAACGTTAATTATGATCAGATATTTGGTGCACTTCCGTTACCGAATCGCTTGGTATATGGGTCTAAGTTTTTAGCCTTAGTGATGATTAGTTTTGTTTTAGTTAACATCATTATGTTTAGTGGAGTACTCAATCAAGTTATTAAAGGGTATTTCAATTTTGAATTTGATCTATACTTCACTGATTTGTATTTAATTGAATTTCCTAAGTACATTATTTTCGTTTTATTGGCCTTTTTTGTACATTCATTAGTGACCAAAAAGTTTATGGGACACGTTATTGCTATTGCTATTTGGGTATTTCTCTTTGGATTGAATCAATTAGCCAATGTAGACAACAATCTATACTTATATAGTTATTCTCCAAGCTATACCGTATCTGACATGAATGGGTTTGGGCATTTTGCCGAAGCGCTATTTTGGTTTAGAACCTATTGGTTAGCTTGTGGTGGAGTTTTACTAGTTATTGGATATCTTTTCTGGAAACGTGGTACCGACACCGGTAGAAAGGCACGTTGGCAAATAGCAAAAGAGCGATTGAATGTTAGAACGATATCAGCATTTTTTATTTTGCTTTGCATTTTTATGGGTTCGGGTGGCCTTATTTATTACAATACCAAAATTCTAAACAAATACAAAACTGAAAAAGAAGGAATCATTAGTTCTGCCGACTATGAAAAACAATTAAGTAAGTATTATAAAATTGCACAACCAAAAGTTATTGATGTAAAAGTGAACGCCGATTTATTTCCAGAAAACAGGTCAGCCAAAATTAAGGTAACCTATAAAATGGTAAATAAATCTAGTGAAATTATCAACTCTTTGCATTTGAATTGGGGTCCAGAAGGTTTGCTAAAAAAAGAAGTTAATACCTTTACTATTGAAGGTGCAACACCAAAACTAACTAAACAGTACAAAGATTTTGGTTATGAAATTTATGCTTTTGACAAACCATTACAACCAAAGGATACCATTACAATGGTTTTACAAGTTACTGGTTCCTTTAAAGGATTTCCTAATGAAGGTTTTGGCTCTGATATCGTTTACAACGGAACTTTTTTAAATAACGGCTTTTTCCCTTCTTTTGGTTATGATGCTCAAGGCGAGCTAACCAGTGACCAAGACAGAAAAAAATACAACTTGCCGATTAAAGATTATCAGTTACCAACACAAACCGATGCTTGGGGATTGAATAATTTATTATTTAGCGATGATGGTGATTACATCTCTTTTGAAGGAACAGTGAGCACAGCACCCGATCAAATTGCTATTATGCCAGGCTATTTACAGAAAAAATGGAAATCCAATGGCAGACAGTATTATACTTATAAAATGAATGATAAGTTAGACTTTTTCTATAACATTTCGTCAGCTGCTTATGATGTTCATAAAGAAGTTTGGAAGGGCAAAGCTGGCGAAAAAGTAAATATAGAAATTTACCATCATCCAACACATGCCTATAATATTGATCGTTTTGTAAAAGGCGTAAAACATTCGATGGATTATTATTCAGAGAATTATGGTCCGTATCAATACACTCAAATGAGGATACTTGAATTCCCTCGTTATGCCAGTTTTGCACAATCCTTTCCTAATACAGTTCCGTTTGCAGAAAGTTTTGGCTGGGTAGGAGATTTTGGTGACCCAAATGATTTGGATTATGTATATACCGTAACCGCTCATGAAGTTGCCCATCAATGGTGGGGTCATCAAATTACCCCTTCTGCTACTCGTGGTGCAAATCAGATTTCAGAATCTATGGCGGAGTATTCTTCGTTGATGGTAATGAAAAAAGAATATGGCGTAGATGCCATGCAAAAATTTTTAAAAGAAGAATTGGATAGGTATTTGCGCAGTAGAGCAAACGAAAGTAAGTTTGAAAAAACATTGATGGACAATGACAATCAAGCCTATGTTTGGTATCAAAAAGGGGGTTTGGTACTTTATGGTCTTCAAGATTTAATAGGTGAAAAGAACTTAAACAACGCTTTCAAAGCCTATATGGCGGCAGCACGTTTCAGACAAAAAGCGCCTTTCACTACTACATTAGAATGGTATGACTTTATGAAGGCAGCAACACCAGCTGACTTACAGTATTACATAGAAGATAGTTTCAAAAAGATTACACTTTATTCTAACAAGGTAACAAAAGCCTCTTATAAAAAAGTAGCAAACGGCAACTATGAAGTAACTCTCGAAGTAGAAAGTTCAAAAAGCTATTTTGATGGTAATGGCAAGTTATTGTCTACAGGAACTAAACCCAACTTACTAGAAATTGCAGTATTTGATAATGATACTAAAAACAAACAAGGCATGACTACAAAGGCGCCTTTAGTTATGAAGAAAGTTTGGATGAAACCAGGAAAATCTTCCTATACTTTAATCACAAAGAAACTGCCAATAAAAGCGGGTATAGATCCCTACAACAAAATGATAGACCGTATTCCAGATGATAACATAAAGACTTTAGAGGAAATTTTAGAGTAACGTTTTAAGGTATTGCCTTTTTGAAATAGCTTTTCGATATATCCCGATTAAAATCGGGATACTCGAAGTGACGAAGCTGGCTGTTGGAAAACTCAAAGTGAGAAACATAATTCTATTTTCAAAAAATAAATTATCTTTAGCGGCATTAAAATTGCTATCACACTTTCACAAAATATAAAATACAATACAATGTCTTTAAAAAATACCCTGCTTTGTTTAGCCCTTCCCATTTGTTTATTCTCCCTCAACAGTTTTTCCCAATCC
>JAYURX010000446.1:0-2797 GCA_043755965.1 Flavobacterium sp.
TGCTCTTCAGCTAAACGCAACGCATCTGAAAACTTGAACACTCCTGGTTCAATATTTTCTCCTACTAGACGAACTTCTGAAACGCCACGAATTAATTCATTTATTCTGTGGGCTGCTGTTTTTTCTACTCGAGGGCTATACCCTCTGTTGTTTCTAATTGCTATGACTTTATTTTTTTAACCTGTCATCCGACAGGCTGGTTAAACTTCAAATGTTTTTAATGTTTTTCCTATTTCTTCGTTCACAATTGCTGCAAATTCTTCAATAGTTACCGAAATATTTCCTTTTCCTTCTTGCCCATGACGACGAACAGAGATCGTTCCATTTTTCTCTTCTTCCTCGCCAACTATCAGCATGAAAGGCATTTTCTGAACTTCGGCCTCTCTAATTTTCCTCCCAATCGTCTCGTTGCGGTTGTCAATTAGGGCGCGAATTTCGTGATTTTCTAGCAATTCTAAAACTTTTTTCGCATAATTTTCATATTTCTCGCTCAAAGATAGTATAATTGCTTGTTCTGGCATCAGCCAAAGCGGGAAATTTCCTGCTGTATGTTCCAGTAAAATTGCTATGAAACGTTCCATTGAACCAAATGGTGCTCTGTGAATCATTACAGGTCGATGCAATTCATTATCTGAGCCTTTATAAGTCAATTCAAATCGCTCAGGCAAGTTATAATCCACTTGGATTGTTCCCAATTGCCATTGTCTGCCTAAAGCATCTTTTACCATGAAATCCAGTTTCGGACCATAGAAAGCAGCCTCGCCATATTCAATCACATAATTTAAACCTTTGTCGCTTGCCGCACTAATAATAGCGCTTTCGGCTTTTTCCCAGTTTTCATCGCTTCCAATATATTTATCCCTGTTTTCCTTGTCTCTCAAAGATACCTGAGCAGTAAAATTTTCAAAACCTAATGAACCAAAAACATATAATACTAAGTCGATTACTTTTTTGAACTCAGAATCCAATTGGTCTGGCGTACAGAAAATATGCGCATCATCCTGAGTAAATCCGCGAACACGTGTCAAACCGTGTAATTCACCCGATTGCTCATAACGGTAAACCGTTCCAAATTCGGCGTAACGTTTTGGTAAATCCTTGTAGGACCAGGGTTTGTTATTGTAAATCTCACAGTGATGTGGACAGTTCATAGGTTTTAACAAGAACTCTTCGCCTTCTGCCGGAGTATGAATCGGCTGAAAACTATCAGCGCCGTATTTGGCATAATGTCCCGATGTTACATACAATTCCTTTTGCCCAATATGAGGCGTAACAACTTGCTCGTAACCCGCTTTTTTCTGGGCTTTTTTCAAGAATTGCTCCAATCTATCTCTCAAAGCCGCTCCTCTTGGGAGCCATAAAGGCAACCCTTGACCCACTCTTTGTGAAAACGCAAATAAATCTAATTCCTTACCTAATTTTCTGTGATCACGACGTTTAGCTTCTTCTAATAATTCAAGATAATCAGCCAAATCTTTTTGTTTGGGGAACGAAACTCCATAAACACGAGTCAACTGCTTGTTCTTTTCATCACCACGCCAATAAGCACCGGCAACACTCATAATTTTCATTGCTTTGATGATTCCGGTATTCGGAATATGACCACCACGACACAAGTCAAAAAAGTTAGCGTGATCACAAAACGTAATCGTTCCGTCCTCAAGATTCGAAATCAATTCTGTTTTGTACTCGTTATTTTTATAGACAGCCAAGGCTTCTGCTTTAGAAACTGGACGCATTTTAAATTCATGCTTTTCTCTCGAAACTTCTAAAACCCTGTCTTCAACTTTCTTAAAATCAGCATCGGTAATTTTTTGGTCACCAAAATCAACATCATAATAAAAACCATTGTCTATAGCTGGTCCAAGCGTTAACTTAATTCCGGGAAATTGCTCCTCCAAAACCTGAGCCATCACGTGCGAAGTCGAATGCCAGAAAGCTTTTTTGCCTGCTGCATCATTCCATGTATATAATATAAGTGAACCGTCTGTCGTCAATTCCGTTTCCGTTTCAACTGTTGTACCATTAAAAGCGGCCGAAATCACATTTCGGGCTAGTCCTTCACTGATGCTTTTTGCAACATCCATCGGAGTCGTGCCTTTCGCAAACTCCTTAACCGAACCGTCAGGTAAAGTAATCTTTATCATTCCTCAAATTTTATGTCCCGATTCCGAAACTTCGGAACGGGATGCAAATATATGAGATTAACAAAACACATACAATATATATAAGTAGAATATGAAAAAGTATTTATAGAGCGCACGTTTTTCATAAGGAGCCATTTCCCGCTATCCGCGCTACCTGTCTGCCTACCGTCAGGCAGGGTAGCTTGCTGCTATCGGGGCTAAAAAAGTCTTTTCGCCGATTCGACATCCGTCCTTTGAAAAAAATCACTGCAAAAACCATAGAACCAGCAGCTTGCAAAAAACTTCCAAAAAAGAATTGCAAAAGAATTGCAAAAGGTTTGCAAAAGCAAAAATCTGCACTATTTTTGCACCCGCAATTAAGCCGAAAGGCGTATCACTGAACTCCTATAACAAATAAGAATAAAGTGAAGTATTAAAGCAAAGTTCTTATATATAATTCCTGTTCAAAACTTTATTTGGAAAAACATTAGGCGGTTTGATTAAAACCTTTTATTTTTATCATCCCAAAATTTCCCCTGAAAGGTTAAAAATCAAGTAGATAAGAAATAAATAAAAATTATTTTCAAAATAACTTGTTGGATAGAAAAAGATGCTTACTTTTGCACCCGCTTTGGGAATGAAAGCGATATAATAAGGAAGAACCACGTTCA
>JAYURX010000447.1:0-6537 GCA_043755965.1 Flavobacterium sp.
ACATAATCCTGAGAATTTTTCAGGATTTTTGGAGTTAGTTTTACGTTTCCTGGTTTGTAAACGCCATGAACATTTCCAAAAGCCGCCGCAATAGTAAATCTTGGCGAAACTTTCATCAACTCTTCATAAGCATAAGCTACTTCATCAGGTTGTGTATATAATTTTGAGCTGTCAACGTCTGAATTGTCAACACCATCTTCTTCACCACCTGTTATTCCTAATTCAATTTCCAACGTCATTCCCATTTTGCTCATACGCGCCAAATAGGTTTTGCAGATTTCAATATTTTCATGGATTGGCTCTTCGGACAAATCAATCATGTGTGAAGAATACAATGGCTTTCCTGTTTCGGCAAAATGCTTTTCAGAAGCATCCAATAAACCATCAATCCAGGGCAATAATTTTTTGGCACAGTGGTCAGTATGAAGAATCACAGTTGCGCCATACGCTTCCGCTAAAGTATGAATGTGTAATGCGCCTGCAATTCCACCGGCAATGGCTGCCTTTTCACCAACATTTGAAAGTCCTTTTCCGGCATTATAAGCGGCACCACCATTAGAGAACTGAATAATAACCGGAGCTTTTAATTTTGCAGCAGTTTCCAAAACACCGTTAATTGTACTTGAACCAATAACGTTTACTGCAGGAAGCGCAAATCCTTTTTCTTTAGCGTAAGCGAAAATTGCCTGAACTTCATCTCCTGTTGCCACTCCCGGTTTTATATTGTGAGCCATTGATTGTGTTGTTTAAAGTTAATCCCGATTGTTCGGGATACAAAAATAATAATTTCTAATTTTAGAAAGGATAATTAATTCCAATATTTATGACCGATTTGTCAAAGCGCATTTCCTTAAACCATTTTTCATTTTCAGGATTGGCAGGATTGTATGTTTTGAAACCCAAATCTAAACGGATTACAAAGAAATTTAAGTCATACCTGAATCCAAATCCCGAACCAACAGCAATGTTTTCCAATGATTTCAAGCTCGAAAATACAGCGTCCGGATTCGCAACCACATCGCTCACATTCCAGATGTTTCCGGCATCAACAAAGAAAGCGCCGTTTAATTGCCCAAAAACCCCAAAGCGGAATTCAGTACTGAACAGCAGCTTCATGTTCGCTTCATTGAAATCCTGAACACCACCTGTGCTTCCAGGACCCAGATTATATGATTGCCATGCCCTGATATCGTTTGTTCCTCCAGCAAAATAACTTCGTGAAAAAGGGACGCTGTTTGAATTCCCATATGGGATCGCAACTCCGGCAAAAGCTTTGGCCGCCAATACTTTTTTACGAGATAGGTCCCAATGTTTAATATACTCAAACTCGGTTTTAATGTATTGTGAAAAGGCTACACCAAAAGCAGTTTTTGAATCGCTTTGGGTCTGTTTAGAGGCGCCGGCTATTAGCGACATTAAATTTCCGGCAGATTCTATCTTTGCCTTGATAGTATAAAATGTGTTGTCGGATAAATCTTTTTGCGACGTTTTTGAAAAGGCAATACTCGAGGCCAAAATTAAATTATCTTCTGTTAATCTTTCTCTTTGTTCCTCAATACTGTTAATGGCTCTGGTATCATTGGCCGAAGGAACAATTACACTATTGTTAACATCGTCTAGGAAACTATTGACACCATCATTAATTTTTAAGCCACTTTCTAAATCGGCGGGATCATTAAAATAACTTGGATCAGCGCCATAAGCAATTGCGAATTGATTTAAAACTTTATAAGACGAGCGATAAACATTAAAATAGTTCCCCGGATTTATATTTTTTACAAACTGAATATTTATCAAATCAAAACGGACGGTTGTGTTTTTTCTTGGTGTCCAGTTGTAGACCAGCGAGCTGGTAAAATTTTGTTTGTCTAATCCAATATTGGTTTGTTTGGAATAACCCACACTAATCGTAGTGTAAGGAATCATGGTTTTAGGAATGATTTTGTCTGTCTTAAAAGGCAAAAACAATCTTGGGAAATTTAATTTGGCATCAGCACCAATCTCCGATATGTTGAAAAAATTATTGTTGGGATTGGCAAAATCCTTTGAAGCGCCAATACTTCCTCTCGTTCCAATTTCAAAGGTTTCAGCACCATTAAATACGTTTCGGATACTCAAAAAGGTATTTCCTGATATTCCAAATTCCTGTATGTTAGAATGTATAAAATCACCAGAAAAACCAAACGTATATTTTTTTCTTGGCGACAAATAAATATTGGTAATCAAGCCATTTTTTTGATTTTTATCTTCAATATACTGAATCAATGGGTAATTGAAAACTTTAAGATTACTCAAATATTTTGAAGTCAGCCTTGTTTTGTTGTCTGAGAAATAATTGCCTTTGGTTACAAAAATCCCATCAGTAATTGCTTTTGGTCGGTATCTCAGTTTTTTAACACTATACAAAGTGAAATCCTTGTAAACAGTACTGTCTTTTATGGGAGCATTTTGATTGGACGGACTATGGTCAGTAAAAATATTAACTTTACTTATTTTGTATAGTGCAAAAGGAATGCTATAAACACTGTCCTCAACCCTGATAGATTCATTTTCAATAATCAAATCTACATTGGCAAGGTGCTTACTTTTTGTCGTATCAATAACATAAGTCACATAGTTTTGTTGAAAACGGAAGGCACCATTGTTTCTAAAATCCTCTGTAATCCTTGCTTTTTCCGCATCAAAATTAGAATATTCAAGTCGCTTGCCTGGTTTAATAAATGAACTTCTTTTTCTCAATTGATAAATGGAATCCAACGGAATGCTCGAAATTTGACTATTAATACTGTCGATAATATAAGGCATTCCTTTTACCAGGTCGTAGCGGAGCTTTACTTTTTTGCGACCAATGCTATCAATTTTATAATTAGCCGTGACATCAAAATAGCCACGGGTATAAAAATAAGACTTTAAGCGTCTAACCGATTTTTTAGTGCTGACCGTATCTAAAATTACAGGCGCTTCACCCGTCTTTCTTAGGAAATTATGAATGCCTGAATACCAAAAAGACTCGCCTAATCTTTTGACTTGTTTCTTGGAAAGCCATTTAACTTTTCGATTATATTTTTTTGGATTATTAATAAACTTGGCTCGGTAAAGAGAGTCGGTTTTTTGTTTGGCCAAATTGTAAATATTTAATCGGAGGCGGTAACCAAGAATAGAGCTGTTTTGTTTTTGATACAACTGATTGAAAACATCTTCAGCGTTGTTTTTTTTACCGTCGACAGAAATGTTGTTTTTGGTTAGGAGACTTTTACCGTCAGGAACTCTTTTTGTGGTGTTGCAACCAAAGATAATTAGCCCAATTAGAATAAATAATGATATTTTTGTGATACTCTTTTTCAAGTGTTGCGAAATATTTAATTCAAAAATACATTATTTTATGGTTAGTAAAAACCAAATAAAATTAATTACAAGTCTTCAACATAAAAAATATAGAGCCGAACATCACTTGTTTATTGCTGAAGGTGTAAAAGTAATACAGGAATTGCTAGAATCAAATTTTGAGCTCGAACATTTATTCGAAACGGAACCTATTTTTCAACAAGTATCCATTTCTCAAAAAACAGCGATAAATGAAGCAGACATGAAGCGAATTTCGGCTTTGATTTCGCCAAGTTCCTGTTTGGCGATTTTTAAAATTCCGCAAGAAACCAAAATAGAGACTAGAGGTTTAATTGTCGCTTTGGATGCTATTCGCGATCCGGGAAATTTAGGAACCATCATCCGGCTTTGCGATTGGTTTGGCGTGACACAATTGTTATGCTCTCCCGAAACCGTCGATGTCTATAATCCAAAAGTAATTCAGGCAACTATGGGTTCCATTACCAGGGTAAAGGTTAATTATGTTGATTTAAATGAGTATGTTTTACAAAATCCGTTTCCTGTTTTTGGTGCTTTTATGAATGGGAAAAACCTTTATAACGAAACGTTACCTAAAGAAGCTATCCTAATTCTGGGAAATGAAGCCAATGGAATTTCAGCCGAATTGAAAAAAAGCATAAAAAACAGAATCGCCATTCCAAGATTTGGTGACATACAAAAAACGGAAAGCCTGAATGTGGCAACCGCAACGGCGATTTTACTGAGTGAATTTAGAAGAAACGGATAAACTAGTTTTGTGTCAACCGACAACGGACAACCGACAACCGAAATGCGCTTAGTGGAATGTAAAATTGATAAGCACTGCACGGGTCTTCATAGACTGGATGTTTCCTGTCCAGGGACTATTTGGATCGGTATCGCGAATCAATTCATCTTTCAGTCCAAAAACGCCACGAATAGAAGGTGAGAATTTAAAGTATTCGAAATAAAAGTCAACACCAAAACCCATTGTGTAATTTTGTGTCCACGGTTTTACCCTAAACTTTTGCTCTAAGTTATCATCTTTTGATTTTGAATTGCTCGATAAATTTAAGGTTGTCGATAATCCGCCAAGAAGATAAGGTCTGACATTTCCGGTTCTCAAAGAAGAGAACTTTAATATCATTGGGAAATCTATATACGTAGCTTTTACTTCTCTAACGCCGTCTCTATCATTTGTAAATTGGGAATAGGTCAGCGTTCTACTGGCGTAATATAGTCCGGGTTCAAATCGTAGTTCCACATATTCATGAAGACGAAGCACACCAACTAATCCAACATTAAATCCAGTGTGACCTTTGACATCTATAAGCTTATCTGCTGGAGGATTAGTTTTAAAATCCGTTTTAAAATCAAAAGAACTAAAACCCAAAAAGTAACCCCAATACACACGTTGCTTATCAAAATTCTCCAGATTAAGTATCGGATCTTTTGTAAAGATACTTTTGCCCAATTGTGCGTTAGTATATAAAGAAAGTAGAAGAAATAGAATAACTATTTTTTTCATATTGTTACTGAAAAGTCAATTTCATTTTTTGGTTGCTGTATAAATTGTAGCAACACCAAAAGTCTGTGGCATAGCTTTACAATCTATAAACGAAATTTTACGCAATATATTGTTTAAAGTTTCTCCAGAAGGAAAATTTGCCGCCGATTCGGATAAATAACCATAGGCATTATTGTCTCTTGAGAATAGTTGCCCAATAATAGGTAAAATAAATTTGGTGTAAAATGTATATCCTTGTTTAAAAGGGAATTTTGTTGGAACCGAAGTTTCTAATATCACAAAAATGCCGTTAGGTTTTAGAACCCTATAGATTTCGGCTAAGCCTTTTTCCAGATTTTCAAAATTCCGAATACCAAACGAAACCGTGATGGCATCAAAATAATTATCGGGATAAGACATATTTTCGCTGTCGCCTAAAACCATTTCAATCTTTTGGGTTAGCTTTTTGGCTTCAATTTTTTTCTTCCCAACTTCTAGCATCCCCGCCGAAATATCAAGGCCAATAATTTTTTTGGCAGAAGTATCCACCATCATAATCACTAAGTCTCCTGTTCCCGTAGCAATGTCAAGAATAGTTTCCGGATTTTTTTCGGCTACTAAAGCAACCACTTTTTTACGCCATTTCATATCAATACCAAGCGATATAACCCGGTTCAGGCCATCATAGCTTCCCGAAATGTTGTCAAACATTTGGGTAACCTGTTCTTTTTTGCCCAAGGAGGAATCTTTATATGGCGTGATAATCTTTGACATGCTTGATTTTTTTGGCAAATATAAGCCAATATTTTGATTAGAAGAATTAGCTACGTCAGTTCAAGTGTTTTGTTTCCTTCGGCTGTCGCTTTCGCTCGAGTCGCTTCTCGATACATTTCGATAAATCGGAACACTCGAAGTGAGGAAACAAAATGACCCGAGGCTTCAGCCGAACGGAGCGAAGCTAATCGAGAACTTATTTTCTCAGATAGGTTTGAAACGTAAAATCAAATAGGTGTTTTTCGTCTTTTGGGTGAAATTCAGTAGCCGTTAATTCCCATTTTTTCAAATCAATTTCAGGGAAAAAAGTGTCCGCATCAAAGGCGTGATGGACTCTTGTGATATCGAGTTTATTGGCCATTTCAATAGATTGGCTATAAATTTCGCCACCGCCAATGATGAATATTTCTTCGCCTTTTGGAGAAACAGCAATCGCTTTTTCCAATGAATCAACCACAATGCAGTTTTCAGCAGTGTAATTTTTTTGACGCGTAATGATAATATGCGTTCGGTTGGGTAGTGGTTTTGGGAAACTTTCAAAAGTTTTTCGTCCCATAATGATGTTATGACCAGAAGTAATATTTTTAAATCGTTTGAAATCATTCGACAAATGCCAAAGCAGTTGGTTGTCTTTGCCAAGCGCATTGTTTTTGGCAACAGCAGCAATAAGTGTAATCATTCTGCTGCTGGTTTTGAATTATCCAAATCGTTTTTTAATTTTTCGACTTTTTTGTTTTGTCTTAGCATTAGTTTATCAACTTGTTCCCTTTCCCAATTTTTATTCATGAAGTTATTAATCACAAAAACCTTAATAATATGAAGGATAAAAATGAAAGCCCAAACAGCAATCGCCCATGTCCACCAGATTTTTTCAGGATACAGCCCAAGCCATTTGTTTGCCACAATTAAAAAAA
>JAYURX010000448.1:0-2791 GCA_043755965.1 Flavobacterium sp.
AAAGCCATTGCTTTAACCGGAGGAATTTATCACGATGATATTATTGATTTATTGGATAATTGCCAATTCGGAAATTATAAATTCTTATATCTTTCGCCCGAGCGATTGCAAAACGATTGGATTTTGGAACGCATAAAAAATCTGCCGATAAACGGTATCGCCATTGATGAAGCGCATTGTGTATCGCAATGGGGCCATGACTTCCGTCCAGCTTACCTAAAAATTTCACTACTTAAGGAATACTTTCCAAAAGTTCCTTTTTTGGCTTTGACCGCTTCGGCAACCTTGCGAGTAAAAGAAGATCTTATTGTACAGCTTAAACTTGATAATCCACAGGTCTTTGCGAAATCATTTTACAGAGCCAACATCGCGTATATGGTTTTTGAAACTGAAGACAAGCTCCATCTTTTGCAACAAATTTTGCAAAAGAATCCACAGCCTTCCATTATATATGTAACGAATAGGAAAGCCTGCCAGGAAACAGTTCATCAATTGGAGAGCCTTGGCTTTACTGCGACTTATTATCATGGAGGACTAACTTCTAAGGACAAGGCAAATCACATGAAACTTTGGATGGAAGAAAAAGTCCAGGTGATGGTTGCCACCAATGCTTTTGGGATGGGAATTGACAAAGCCAATGTGAAAACCATTATACATTTGCATCTGCCCCAAAATATGGAAAACTATTATCAGGAAGCTGGCCGCGCTGGGAGAAATGGCGAAAAAGCATTTGCAGTCCTGCTTAATAATCCATCGGATGTCTTGCATGCCGAAGCACAATTTTTAAATGTGTTGCCTGACAAACCCTTTCTGAATTTGGTTTTTTCCAAATTGTGCAGCTTTTTCCAAATTGCCTATGGCGAAGGCATAGACGAGCAGTTTAGCTTTAATCTGAATCAGTTTTGTGCCAAGTATACTTTTCCAACATTGAAAACGTATAATGCACTCTTGTTTTTGGACAGGCAAGGTGTCATAAATTTATCGCAGGAATTTTCAGAAAAAGTCAGCATTCAGTTTATTATTCCGTCCAAAGAAGTAATCAGATATATGAGCCTTAATACAGCAGACGAAGAAATTATTCTCACCATTTTGAGAACTTATCCCGGAATTTACGATATGCAAACTGCTTTCAATCCGACATTGATAGCCAAGAAATCGAACAGCAATGAAAAAACGGTGTTTTCGCTTTTGCAGAAATTAAAAGAGAAACAGATTATTGATTTGATTGCCAAAAATAATGATGCTACGATTACGTTTAACGAAGTCAGGGAAGATGAGCGAACTATTAATAGGGTTTCAAAACATCTGGAAGCTCAGAATAAATTAAAAACAGAACAACTTCAGGCAGTATTATATTATAGTAAGGATACCAAAACCTGCAAACAGAAATTACTAATGCAGTATTTTGGCGAAACCATAAAAGAGGATTGCGGTATTTGTTCGTATTGCATTTCAAAAAATAAGCAGCAACAAAACCCGGAAAGTATTTCTAAAAAAATTGTTGAGCTTTTGAAAATGCAGGATTTCAATTCGAGAGATATTCAAAAACTAACCAAATTTCATAAAGACGATGTTATCTTTGCACTTCAGAATCTTTTGGAAAATAATACGATTAGTATCAACTCAAACAATTTATATTCTTTAAAATAAACATGGAAAAGTTACGGATTGTTTTTATGGGAACGCCTGAATTCGCAGTTGGCATCTTGGACACGATAATTAAAAATAATTATGAGGTCGTTGGTGTTATTACTGCTGCTGACAAACCTGCCGGTCGTGGCCAAAAGATTAAAAATTCGGCGGTAAAGGAATATGCATTGAAACACAACTTGAAATTATTGCAGCCAACCAATTTAAAGGATGAAACTTTTTTAGCTGAATTAAAATCACTGAATGCCAATCTGCAGGTTGTAGTTGCTTTTAGGATGTTGCCTGAAGCAGTTTGGAAAATGCCAAAATTAGGAACCTTTAATCTCCATGCATCGTTGCTGCCAAACTACCGTGGCGCTGCGCCAATCAATTGGGCAATCATCAATGGCGAAACTAAAACCGGAGTTACTACTTTCTTTATAGATGACAAGATTGATACAGGAGCTATGATTTTGAATAAAGAAATTGGAATCGGTCCAAATGAAAATGCGGGAGCGCTTCATGACAGGCTTATGCTTTTAGGAAGTGAAGCTGTTGTGGAAACTTTATCCTCAATTGCAAAAGGGAATGTTCAGACAACAATTCAACAAGATTTGGAAATAAAAACGGCATACAAACTAAACAGGGAGAATTGCAAAATCGACTGGACAAAAACAGCCGCTGAAATTCACAATCTGATTCGGGGATTGTCTCCCAATCCTTCGGCATGGTGCTTCTTTAAAGATAAGGATGAAGAATGGAATGTCAAGATATATGATGCCAAAATAATTTCAGAAAATCACTCCTATATCATAGGCAGCATTATCACATCCAAAAAAGAAATTAAAGTTGCCGTAAAAGACGGTTTCATTCAGATATTGAGTATTCAGTTTCCTGGCAAGAAGAAAATGCAGTCAAATGAACTGCTCAATGGAATCACTTTTTCGGAAAGAGCGCAAGCAGAATAAGGTCTCATGGCCTATTATCCATTTAAAAAATCGATGAAAAGCACCGGTTTATCAACAAATGAACCAAGTTATCAACAAATGTTTGAAAAAAAGGCGAAAACGCTTGTGTAGTAAGGAATTCCTTTTAAATTTGTTATCATTAACAAAATGTTTAACCAACAATTAATAACTAACATTATGAACAAATCAGAATT